>DAOUCV010000051.1:0-2925 GCA_034432095.1 Dehalococcoidales bacterium | reverse complement strand
AGGATAGACACCACCCCCATAGATACTGAACTGGGTATGGTTCAAAGGGCTAGCCCCGGTAGCCACCACGATTGCCCCCACCTCTACCTCGATGGTCTCATCCTCTTGCCGAAAGTCAACAGCTTTTGCCGGGCAGACTTCCTCGCACGTTCTGCACCTGCCTGTAAGCAAGTGGATACATCTTTCGCGGTCTATTACGGGAACATTGGGAATTGCCTGAGGGAAGGGCACATAGACCGCTGCTCTTGATGTTAACCCCATATCGAATTCAGAGGGAATTGGTATTGGTTTTTTCCTGGTAATATCCTCGAGCCTGATTGCCCCTGTGGGACAAACAAAGACGCAAGCCCCACAAGCTATACAGACGTCTAAGTCTTCATCTGATGTTTGCTGAAAGGGTGTTGCGACTTTGCGCTCAACTCCGCGATTGACAAAATTGATTACGCTTACCCCCATTCTTTCCTCACAGATTCGGGCGCAAAGACCACAGAGCACGCAGAGGTTTTTCGGGTCTGCTATCCTAAATCTTGTCTCCTCAACGGCATATTCTTTAGCCAGGTCCTGAACTATCTTAGCCTCGGGGGCGCGAGCCAGCAATAACTCGATGAGCATCTTGCGTATTTCAATAACATCGGGAGATTTAGTGTTTACTGCCAGCCCTTCTTCCACAGGGTAGTTGCAAGAAGTGACTATCCTGCTTTTGCCTCGGCTTCTTATCTCCACAGAGCACAGACGGCAGGCTCCAAAAGGTGAAAGCGCCGGGTGATGACATAGTGTTGGTATGCGGATGCCCCCTTTCTTTGCCGCTTCTAGAATACTAGCCCCTTCTTCAACCTTGACCTCCTTACCATCAATACTTAGGGCGATTTCAGCCATTTCTCCTCCTATTTCTTGCGCGGCTCTAGAACTCTTTGTTCCTCTGGAAGAGGTGTTGGCACTGGCTCACCAGAGATCCTCCTTACCGCTTGAAACCTAGGGGGACACATATCAAAGCAAGTTCCGCACTTAGTACACTTAGACTGGTCAATGACATGAATTTGGTTCTTGCCCCCACTTATAGCCTCGGTGGGACAATTCCTAAGGCAAATCATGCAAGCCCGGCATTTAGTGGGGTCAATATAGTAGGATATTAACTCTTTACATACAAAGGCGGGACAACGTTTCTCTTCGATGTGAGCTCGATATTCATCTTCAAAGTAACGAAGAGTGGTCAATACCGGATTAGGGGCAGTTGCCCCCAATGCGCAAAGGGAAGCCTTAGTCATCACTCGAGACAATTCCTTGAGAAGCTCGACATCATCTTTTCCGCCTTTCCCTTGAACGACATTGTTTAATACCTCGCGCATGCGACTTAATCCCTCTCGGCAGGGCACGCATTTACCGCAGGATTCGTCACAAAGGAAATCTACAAAATAGCGAGCCACGTCCACAATGCAAGTTTCCTCATCCATTACTATCATCCCACCGGAGCCCATCATTGAGCCTAATTCAGTGAGCCCATCAAAATCTATCGGGGTATCAAGATACCGCTCGGGAATGATACCCCCTGAGGGACCCCCGGTCTGCACAGCTTTGAATTTCTTGCCTTTAGGGATTCCCCCACCTATCTTATAGATAATATCCCTTAAGGTTATGCCCATGGGCACTTCCACTAACCCAGTGTTGTTAACCTTGCCCACCAGGGAGAATATTTTGGTTCCCTTGCTGCCTTCTGTCCCGATGCTCCGGAACCAATCGGCACCATTATTGATGATGAGGGGCACCGTGGCCCAAGTTTCCACATTATTTAGATTGCTGGGCTTGTCCCATATTCCTTTTACCGCAGTACGGATATACTTTGGCCTGGGTTCTCCCACCTTGCCCTCTATAGCTGTCATCAGGGCACTGGACTCACCCGAGACGAAGGCGCCAGCACCACGATGAATCCTGACATCAAAGTGGAAACCTGAACCCAGGATATTGTCTCCGAGCAGCCCATATTCCCTGGCCTGTCTTAAGGCGACATTCAGATTCGATACAGCTAAGGGATATTCCTGCCGCACATAGACAAACCCTTGACTCGACCCGATAGCATAGGCGCCAATAATGAGACCCTCCAGAACACTGTGTGGATTGCCTTCCATAAGAGACCTATCCATATATGCCCCGGGATCTCCTTCATCACAGTTAACAATGACATATTTGGGTTCCCCAGGGGCGTTCTTCGTCGTCTCCCATTTTATTCCGGCCGGAAATCCCCCTCCCCCCCGACCTCTTAAATTAGATTTCTTCACCTCTTCCAAAACCTGCTCAGGACTCATCCGGAACAAAGCTTTGGATAGGGCACTATATCCGCCTAGGGCTATATAATCATTTATCTCCCTGGGGTCTATGTACTTGTTATTCCCAAGTACGATGCGCACTTGATTCTTATAAAAGGGGATCTCAGATTCGTGTGTTATCTTCTTGCCCGTAGTTGGATCAACATAAAGCAAACGCTCTACAACTTTCTTGTCCTTTACACCCTGAACAACCTCAGCCGCGTCTTCAGGTTGCACATTGACATAACAGATTTCCTCAGGATAGATAACGACTAAAGTGCCCCTTTCGCAAAAGCCATGACAACCCGTTCTTCTAATACCTATTTCGGTTTCTAATCCCTGCTTCTTGACCTCTTCTTCCAAAGCTGCGTTAACTCTTTCGCTGCCGCAAGCGTGACAGCCGGTTCCAGAGCAGATTGCAATACAAGGCTTGTTGGGGTCCCTCTTTGATAGTATTTCCTGCCTGAATTCCTCTAGCTCAGCCGGTGAACTAAACTTAGGCATGTCTCCTCCCTAATCATAGCCCTTCAGTATCTCCTCCGCCTTAGCCGGTGCCACCTTGCCATGGTATTGGCCATCAACTACCACCACCGGCCCCAGGGCACAACAGCCCAGGCAATTCACC
>DAOUCV010000050.1:0-3728 GCA_034432095.1 Dehalococcoidales bacterium | reverse complement strand
TGTATATATAGCAGACAATCATTCGACCCGGAGCATTACATCAAGACTATGCAGGACGAAGGAATTACTTTCACTTCGCTGGTACCCACACACTACGTAATGATGCTTGATCTGCCTAACCAAGTAAAGGCAAAATACGATGTTTCACGCATGAGGAAGCTTTTGTGTTCATCGGCGCCCGTTCGGAAGGAGACGAAACTAGGCGCAATGGAATACTGGAAGAATGCCGGCCTGTTTGAAGAGTACGGGACGACCGAAGCAGGCGGGTCGACCATCCTACGACCACATGAGCAGCTAAAGAAGCTAGGGAGCATCGGAAGGGAATTATACGGGATAGAAAAGATAAAACTTATGGACGAAGAGGGGCAGGAGGTTCCCGAGGGCGAGGTGGGTGAGATATGTGTATGTGCCCCCTCCATGTTCACCGAGTACCTTAAAGACCCTGACAAAACACGAGAGGCTTTTAAATTCGGCGGAGGATATTTCCGCACCGGAGATATGGCCTGTCGCGATGAAGACGGATACTATATACTGGTGGATCGAAAGGCAGATTTGATAATCACGGGTGGTGAAAAAGTGTACCCATCTGAGGTAGAACAACTTATTGCCAGCCACCCCAAAGTAAAGGAAGTTGCGGTAGTCGGGGTATCTGACCATAAGTGGGGGGAGGCCGTCAAAGCGGTCGTTGTTCCGGTTCCGGGTGTGGAGCCATCCAAGGAACTGGAGCGAGAGATCATAGAGTACTGCCGTGACAAGATAGCGGGTTACAAACGGCCTAAGTCGGTAGACTTTATTACGGCGGAGAAAATGCCCAGAACAGCTACGGGGAAGATTCTTCGCCGCGGAATACGTGAATGGTACAAGGAAGCGAAATAAAGGCGATACGAAATTAATATAGGGATGGCGTAGACGGGACCAAACAGCCGGGGAGTCTGAGGCGTTATTATTTAGCAAGGATATTCCCAGAGAGCCAATAAGGAACAAATATACACACTGCCAGGCGTGTGATGTTGCTCTAAGTTGCCGGTTAGTAGCGCCTCGTACAAAAGAAGCTAACCATTTAGCTTCGGCAAATTGGTAGCAGGAAACAAACCATCTTATCCGGTAAGCGTTGCCTAGCCAGCAGGCAAGTTTAAGATGGCTCGATTCAGGCTAGAGCGGAATGGCGACGGAAAGCTGGAAATCACGAATAAAACAGAGATGAGAAAAGCCAAGGAGTATCCAATCTAACCAATGGAGAGTGCAATAGAGTACCAATGCACGCCACACGAAGAAATCCAATCGCGGATTGCCCGATTCCAGAAGTTGCTTCAAGACGGCGGTATTGCCGGAGCTCTAATCTCGCAAAACGTTGACCTTTTCTATTTCGCTGGCACTATTCAGCGTTCTCTCCTTTTTATTCCTGCTGAAGGAGAAGCTATCCTGGCAGTACACGGAAACCTTGACCGTGCTCGAAGGGAATCAAGTTTGAGCCAGGTCGTTCCCCTGAAAAATAGCCAACAGCTAACTCAGGTTCTTTCTGACTTTAATTGCTCAATACGAGGCAAAATAGGTCTGGAAATGGACGTTCTGCCGACTAAGTATTATCTCCTACTGCGCCGAAATCACCCAGAGGCGGATTTCCTTGATATCTCTGACTTCGTGAGAAAAGTACGCATGATTAAATCGGAGTACGAAATATCACAGATTAGGAAGGCTTGCGAGATCCTGAACCAAGTTATGCTGGAAGCGCAAAGATGTATCCGCCCCGGAATGACCGAGCTAGAGGTTGACTCTATGCTGACGGCATTAGCTAGACGCTTGGGACATCAAGGTCTGCTACGAATGCGAGGATATAACCAAGAGATGTTCTGTGCCCATGTCTTCTGCGGTAAGACAGCAGCTCTCCCTCCCACCATGAATGTTCCGCTAAGCGGTCTGGGAACCACCCCAGCTATTGCCCAAGGGGCAAGTTTGAATCCTATCACTGAGAACGAACCATTGATTATAGACTTTGGTGTTGGTATTAATGGCTATGTAACTGACATGACGCGCACCTTTGTCATCGGAAAGCTACCTCAGAAGCTACAACAGGCTTACTCAGTTGCCAAAGAAATTAAGGACTTTATGGAACAATGGGTCATGCCCGGGCGGTCCTGGTCCCAGCTTTACAGGGAAGCATCGGAGCTGGCTCGACGAAGGGGATTCCAGGACCATTTCATGGGCTATAAGGAGCATCAAGTGGCCTTCCTTGGACATGGTATCGGACTTGAGATTGACGAATATCCGGTTATTGCCCCCGGCTTCCATGAAGAATTTAAGGAGAATATGGTCTTTGCCTTTGAACCCAAGCTGGTCTTCCCTGGCGTAGGAGCGGTCGGTGTAGAAGATGACTATGTGGTTACCAAGGAAGGGGTTGAGAGGCTCACCACCTATAATGACCAGGTAATAACCATAGATTGGCCATGAAGCCTAGTTTAGGTTAGATGCTGGTAACCAGAAGAGCGTCCCTCGTCTTTTTGTCAAGAGAGTTGTGACTGCAAGCCGCCCAGTGACGTCGCGATTCCTAGCCATAAGAGCACGTGGCAAAACTCAGGCTGTGTTTGGTTGAGCTCTCCACAAAGCTTGAGACCATCGCAGGAGATTCACTACCGGATCGACGAGCATCTCCCTAACAACGGCACGCAGAAAATCGTGCTTCGCCACCAAGTTAGCCAGAGGAGGACTGAGTTTATAATAAGCCGCTACAAACTGCGAACCTAAGGGGTTCTTCAGTAATACTTGGTCTCGAAAATCCCGCAATATGTCAAGCTGACTAGCTGTTTCTGTGCCGTAAGCCGCAGTCGCGATAAAGCAATAGCCCCCCCCCAAGCAGTAGAAACCAATTTCGTCAAACCGCACCTCTGCATCTTCATGCCAGTCAGTTCCGTAGAGACGAATTCTTAGATATGTCGTCCCCCGTGGCGCTTGCACCGCGCTAGTCCTCTGTACGTAGTAACCCCCTGTGTCGGTGGCAGACAGCAGTGTCGTTGGACTCAATTGGGTGCCCTCTTTCTTCGCCCAGAAATCCAGAGCGATCACACCGGTGACATTGCCGGAAACATATATCCATCCCCATGCGTCAAAAGTCACCGGCCAGGTAATATTCCCGACACACAGCCACTGGGTAAGTGTATCATTACTGCCTGTTATCAGAGCGCTCCAATTACCAGCATAGATGGGGCCGGTATCCACACGCGTAGCGTTTCCGGTCAGATTCCAGCTGGACGGGATTTCCTCTTCTCCTTCCTCGAAGCCGCCGTTCAAAACTATTCCTCCAGCACATACGTAGCTTGAAGGCAAGAAGATCGGAATCCCAATAAGCAAAGCCACCAGCATGACCCTCATATATCTATTCATGTCTCACCTCTTTCTACAACAACTTCTTGTAGCAATCTAGTTTTTCCAGATTATAATCTGCAGCCCCTATTATATAATCGCCCCTATGCACCGTCAATCGTTTTCTCGTTTTTGCGACACAATGTCATGGTAATAAAATACTGCGAAGACTGTGCTTCTTGCCATTCCGAACTCCCGATTTGCCAGGGTGCAGAATCTCGCCTTCGCTTAAGGTACACGCGATGGTAATCCTGTCGGCATTTTCGTGATTGTTTCGACTAACGAAAGTCCTGTTGCTGAGCTTTAAGATACTACTTTCTCTTCACCACCGATTTCACTGACTCTGCAATGTTTTCAGCGGTCAATCCGTA
>DAOUCV010000049.1:0-10589 GCA_034432095.1 Dehalococcoidales bacterium | reverse complement strand
GGTGGGAGAACCGGATGGTAAAGTCGGTTACCTATCCGCTAAACGAGTTCCCAAGAGTCCAATTTTGAAAAATTAGATAGCTGTAGACAGTCTAATTTTCAAAAATTCCTAACAGTTATGTTAGTTTTACGATAACTATGCCAAAACGTCGTTAATCTGGGAAGGTCATTCACGCCTTAATTCTCTCTACAGGATTACCCCTTGCCCTTTTAGCTGGGCGATATCATCCCAGGTATAGCCTAACTCTAAGAGAATCTCTTCATTATGTTGCCCCAGTTCGGGGCAAGGAGTTCTCAATGAAGCGGGATTCCTGCTGAACTTAACCGGCGTGGTTACTAACTTAATTTTTCCTACACCGGCATAGTCTACTTCAGCAAAGAAGTCATTGGCCAGAGCTTGAGGGTCAGTAGTAACCTCAACAGGCGTCTGGACTCGTCCGTACAGGCAGTCATTTCCCCTGAAACGTTCTTCCCATTCCTTCATGGTCTTAGAGGCAAGAACTTCATCTATGATGCGAATCAGCTCTTCACAGTTTTCTCGACGCGCTTCCAGGTTACTGAACCGGGGGTCATTTTCCAATTCTGGCTTCTCAATAGCCCGGCAGAAACCAGGCCAGGCAGGGTCAGACTGGAGCATTGCCAGCCAGAACCATCGGCCGTCTTTGGTGCGGTAGCTATTCCATAGTGGGTTCTGGGCTTTGGTACGGTCGTGTTTGACTGGTTCTCGGCCTGATAGAGCCATCTGTATGTCCACGCATAGGGTCCACACGGCAGTGTGATATAGTGAAATTTCTATCTCCTGTCCTTCGCCCGTCTTTTCCCTCTGTAGCAAAGCAGCACAGACAGCACCAACAATGTGGGCTCCAGCCACACTGTCTATCATACCGACACGCTGTGGGGCTGGGGGAGTCCCCGGTTCGCCTATCAAGTACATCATCCCCGAGCGGGCCCACCCGGCGGTGAAGTCATAGCCCCGTTCATCCCTGTCCGGTCCAACTGGTCCGTAGCCGCTAACAAATGCATAGATAAGCCTGGGGTTAATCTGCCGAAGAGTGGCGTAGTCCAGTTGCAGTCTCTTAACCGAACGCCGTTCATAGTTGGACATGAAAATATCAGCATTCCGGATAAGCTTGTAGACGATTTCCCTACCTGGTTCCTTTTTCAGGTCGATTGCCATTCCCCTCTGGTTCCGGTTAAGCACCTGCATAACCCAGTTGATTTCACCGGTGTCCACTCCCTGGGCTCGCCTCAATCCGCGGTGCATTTCCCCGGTAAGGGGTTCCAGTTTGATTACATCAGCTCCCCAGTCGGCTAAAGTTGAACTGGCTGCCGGAATAGCCACGATTTGCCCCATAGAGATTACCCTTACACCTTCAAGTATCCCTGACATTTTGTCCTCTCCTTTTATTAAATTCCCTCTCAGCCATTATAGCCGCACCAAGAGCGTTGATAATCTGGGGCTGGGGAGGCACCAGTAACTGGACACCCAGGTTCTCCTCTATGTTTTTGATAAGTCCGATATTAAGACCGCCGCCGCCACTGATGGCGCACCTTTCCTCCAGACCGACTCTGTCAACGAGAGCAGAGATTTTGTCTGCTAGCGCCTTGTGGATACCAGCCAGGATATCTTCTTTCGGGATGCCCTCGGCTACTCTGGAGATTGCCTCCGATTCTCCAAAAACGGCGCACCCTGTAGTGAAAGTTACCGGGTTCCGGGACTTGAGAGAGAGCGGACCAATATCCTTAAGCTCTATCTGAAGGACATTGGCAACAACATCAAGAAAGCGTCCACTACCAGCGGCACATTTCTCGCTGACCACAAAGTTAATCACCTGCCCTCTGTCATTGAGTCGAATTACCTGGCTTGATTGCCCCTGTACATCAATGACTGTCCGCACCGAAGGGAAGATGCTGTTTATCCCCCTCCCGCAGCATCGTATGTCCGCCACCTGCTGATTACTGAAAGGAATGATACCAGCCCCGTGGCCCGTGGTTACTGTGAAAGCTATATCCTCTTGAGTTAGCCCCGTCTTAACCAGGAGTCCGTCTCTTAAATTCTGTGCCGTCTGGTTATAATTAGCTGCGGTGGGAAGCAGGTAGTAGCTCAGAAGCTTTCCGTCCTTGGTGATAACACCTTTACTCGTCACTGAACCAATATCGATACCCATGAAACAGGCCATGTTGATAATCCCCTAGCATTGTGCAGGTAGCCTTTTAGCCAACGATTTCAGTGAAAGTCTGAACTCTCGTCCTTAATGGAGCCAGGGCAGCCTTGCTGTAGTCATGTTCCAGGTATATATTGGGCAGTCCAATGCTATCAAGATAGTCCTTAAGCTGGGGCACTTCGTAGCCGTGACTATCGCAATATCTCGCTACCTGAAGAACCGCCCCATTAGCATTCCAGTTTTTAGCATAGTCTCCCAGGTACCCGAATCTAGCTTCTAGGTCAGCCTTATAGTCTTTCCTGGTCCCGCCGGGGTTGTCTTCTCGGAAGGTACGTGGGCACTTAAGCTCCGCCAGATAGTGGTGAGCCAGACCATCTAAAGGTTCATCAGTAAGTTTGACATCGGCAAAATAGGCTCTGCTGCCCACACAGGTATCGTCCATTACTACATTGGCATCAAGGCTCTCAATCATCTCGATAAGAGCTATATCGTCTATGGTACTGCCCCAGAGAAGAAGCCTTGCTGGTTTCTTTTGCGGACCGTTCTTACGCTGTTTGACTTCGCTTATGACCTGTCTCAATATTTCATTTCCTTCCTCTACGGGGAGGCTCATCAAAGCTATCATTACCTGTAGGGTCTCTGTTCCCGAGATGAGGGGTGGGTCAAACTTTCTCAGGTCATACAGCTGGCGCACTAATGCCCGCTGCTGGTTATGTACTTTTATGGCTTCCCTGAGTCTCTTCGGAGAAAGTTCCTTGCTAGTAAAGGATTCCAGGGTTGTTTGAAAGTCCTTCAGCAGTTCCTTAAAATGCTCCCGGGCTGGTCTATGAATGGTGTGGGGTGTGTCTATGAAATGGGAATAGGGCGTCTTTACGGCGACATCCCACAGGTGGCCCATCCTGGCACCAACATCACAAACATGAGCCATAACTACCCCATCCAGGAAATCGTACCTGCCTTTCAATCCTAGGTCCAGCAGGCTACGAAGGAAAGGGCAAACAATAGTCGGCATGTAGTCATCTGCTCCGGTTATTGGTTCATCCATATCTCCAAGCATCCGGTAAGGGACCAGGCCTAGGGCGGTCATCATCTCCAAAACAGGATAGATACAGAGATAACCAATTATCTTCTTACCTTCCGCTTTCAGTTCTTCTGCCCTCTGCGGACGGTTCTGGTAAATTTCCTTTACCCTGGCGAGTCCTTTGCCTGCCGTTTTCTGCATTAACTAAGCCTCCATAGAGTTGCCCTCGCCTGTTTTACCACTCCAGCCCTTCTTTTCTCCTTACTTCTCTGTAATAGTCCATCGTCTCTTCAAATGCTTCAGCTTTCTTTAAGCCAGCTACCGGGTCGAAAAGAGTCAGGTCAACGATGTCTCCTTCAAGGACTAATGAAGGCACCTTGTAGACTTCCATTATTTGTTTCCGGTAGAGGAATAAGGGAACGGTAAAGGCACGGCAGCTAAGGAGGGGATGAAGAAGGGCACCATCACACTGGAATTCCTTCACCTTTCTGGCAGCCAGCCGATTAGAAAACCCTTGCCTTTTTATCTCCTCCTTAATCTCGGCGGCTTCGTCAGGCTCGAAATCACGGTCAATGGTAGAAGCGAGGTCTCGGGTATTAGCCCTGACATAACGTTCCATAGGGTCGCTGATATGACTGAGGTCTATTTCTACGGGTCTGGCGGGATGATAGCTACTCTCGTACACAAAATTCCAGCCCCTCTCCGCCAGCTGGTCGAAAAACCCCAGACTATGCCACGGAGGCAGCCCTTCAAAGGTTAACCGGTATTTCTCCGCCACATTAATCCCGGCTATTTTGTTCTCCACCCGATATTTAACTTCGTCATACATCTTACGATATAGAGCGGTCATTTCCTCTGCATCTCCTGCCTTGTAAAGGGCGCCGGACATGCTGCTCCAGAAGTCCCTGGAATGCATAGGGCAAGGTCTTGCCTTACGCAGTTCGTTAATATTCCACCACACTGTGTCCAGTTCCCTGTTACTGCGTGTCTCTCCCAGTTTATCCCAGTCCATCTTCTTCCCGAACAGGTTCTCCAGAAAGACAACAAACTCCTTATACTCTTTGACCAGGAAACTGACGGTGCGTTCATAAGCTCCCTCCATCAGGGACTCCCGTTGCCCGGAACTAGGGGCTTCCAGTATATACACCGGGACGTCCAGGTAGCGTCCCAGGGCTTGAAAGAACTTGTACCTTGCATCGCACACTGCCCCTGAGCCTACCAGGAGTGCCGGCTTGGCCATTCCTCCTTGAGGTGCCTCCGGTGGTATTTGCCCGTTTAAATCTGCCATCCTGGCAGCGTAGCCGAGACCGTTACGGCAGTAGCCACACATATAATTGGGAAAGCCCTCAGCCTCAGCTCGCTGCAAAAAAGAGGCGGCAGCGCCTGATGACGCGCATATAGTGCCGTAGTTCTCCGGGAAGACGGCTTCTATACCCATCGCTGTAAGGATAGGTGTAGGAATACCAAGCATACACCAGGCAATTGGTCTTCCCTCCTGTTGAGCTTTTCGTCCCCCTTCGTACATCTTATCTACGTAAGCTCGTAGCGCATACATGGACTGGAGCCTGTTTATTGCCCTCTTTTTCCCTTCTTGCATCGCGCTTGAGCCCCCCTGAGGCACTAATACTAATAATGTTTTATACGAGAAGAGAAGCTATTTTCTAACCACATCTTTGCCCGGTACTTCTACTGATTACCACCAGTATATTGTCTCGTTTCAAGTCCTGTCAAAGAGCCTTGCCTTCTGGCTGAAAACAAAGTGCCCTAGCCAGTGCTTAACCGAGACCTTCAGGACGAAATGGACTCGAGCTGTGTAGACTACCGCTTAAAGTTGACCCGGTTTATCGCTGGGACTGTTGCCGGAGTCCATTCAGGTTGTCAAGACAGATTCGACCACCGTGGGGACAGCCATGGCTTTAGCTCCGGGGGGAGTTGGGCAACAGCCCCTCAGGGCAAGATTGGAGAGGTTTTTCGCAATTTTGTATTCAATATGATTCCATCGTTATGTGTCACACCACTAACCTTGTTTATCACAGCGTAAAATCAAACAAAGGTTCTTCTTTCAATAACACCTTAGTAGGTAGCGTATTCCTTTATTCTATTGACCAGCTCTCTTTGTTCCTTAGGAGAAGTATTATGGGGCAGTGCAATCATAAGCATAATACCGCCACCTTTGCCGCATCTCTTTATCAGGTCTTTATAATAAGCCAGGAATTCATTTGGAGTAGCGTACCGTAAAGACTTGGGAGCAGTGGCTATGATACAAGTGTGCCCGCCCAGGATTTCTTTTGCCTGAACTACATCCATGTATTCCACTGACGCAACAGCTTTCCCCTTTGGAAGTTCAAGCATACATTTGAGTCTATCTCCATAATGCGCTTCGAAGACAGGGTTCGGAACGTAACCGAGGTCAATAGAAGCCAACATCGCTTTCTTGAGAGTCGGCCAGTAGAACGTTTCAAATTGTTTCTGGGACATGAATGACTTATCTCCGCGCCATAGCGGTATAAATACCCTCTTAGGATTGCCCCTGGTATTGGGGTTGGCGGGGATTGCCCTAGCTATATTCCTTTCGAGGATCGCTTCACAGGCTTTTATAACGTTATCGGGCTGCCGGTACATATCCAGCATTGAGCCTTTCATGCCGCGTAAAAAAGCTGAAAGAATGTCGAAAGGAGCAATCCCGGCACCTCCAGCGTGGGAAAAAGGTGGGAAACCGAGTAAAGCCAGGTCTTCCTGCAGGTTGCCCATCGCCTCGCGAAACTTTCTGAGTTCCCTGCCAGCTTTGTCCAGAGTCCTGCCAAGCTTTTTAAATTCCGGGTTGGAGAATAAGTCGACCATCGCCTCAAATCCATGCATCATGAGGCTGATTGGAGGGAGTTTGGCAAGTGGTGCTAAACTCCCGTAAACGCGTGGCAGATAGTAACGTATTATAAAGTCGGAGGGGTCCTTTAGAAAGATATCGTACTCATCCTCTTTCATCCACTCTCCCTCAATGGCCTGGTACTCGTAATCAGGCGGCAAAGGACCTCCCGGCCACCGTTTGTTTTTGACATCAAGGATTGTGAGAGTCTCCCCTGAAGTACTGAAGCTTCCACTCGCCATATCCGGTTCAAGATTAAGGACCTCTTCAATTAAGGCCTTCCTCCAGGCGGCAGGGTTGTAATAGGCTGCGGAATTGGGTAGATTGCCGTATGCACCGGGATTACCGAGGATAAAGAGTGGTATCCTGTCCGGCTGTTTGAGATAAATAGAGTCTCTGATCCTTTTTTCCCTTTCTTCATATAGCTGTTCTGGCGTTTTACCTGTCTCTTGCTCGATTTTTTCTCGTAAAGCTTCGATTTCTTTTTTCCGAGCCAGTGATGAATGAAGACTAGTCATATCCTCCTTTCAATAACCTGATGGCTATTTCTACAATCTGGGTCTCGTTGTTCGTATAGTGTCACCCCGTGGATCCCGGAAGGACTGTGTTGGTCAAAGCTCCGGTAACTCCTGCATCAAAAACGTTACTGGCTAGCTCTCTTGAAGGGTTAGTTGAGCCTGCGGTAACTACCAACCCTTATATCTCCGATGATCGGGGCAGCAGCAAATGTGATTTCCCCCAGATGAATACCGTGCTTTACCAGCCGCGTAAAGCGTAGCACGTGTTTTCCCGGGTGTCAAGTTTGCTAGGTATCGTTCAATGTTGAGGCTAGATTCTGTACACTTAATTTTGCGAACCTCTAAATTACGCCCTTCTCTTTCAACCTCTTTAGCTTGGAAGGACCAAACCCCATATATTTGAGGTAGATGTGCTCATTGTCATAGCCTACTGGTCGGCACACCCACTTCGTTCTTATGGGAGTTTCAGTCATTTTGTGCTGCGCCTGAGCCACAATAAGCTCTCCATAGACAGGGTCTTTGACCGGAGTGAAGATGCCTCTCTCTGACCAGTTTAGGTCTTTCATGGCCTCCTCAGGAGAACAGACCGGAGCCACCACCGGTGTAATGGGAGCCAGGCGGCCCTTCGTAGCATATTCTACAGACATCCTTACGAGTTCCTCGTTAGTGTATTTGCGTGTCTCAGCAAAGACCAATGGTGCCCATTTCAATTGCTGCTCCTTTTCCGTGAAGACTGTCAGGTTCGTCCAGTTCTCGGCACCCCACTCATCCCATTTCCCGACCATATCGGCAAAGGCCTGCCACATCTCTAACCTCAGACCACCCAGAAAAACGGCGCCGTCCTTGGTTGGGGCGAAGCAGTACAGCCAGCCAGCAGTATCCAGGCTGCCAAAGCGCTCAGCAACGACACCGGCTCCCTGATACCACAAAGCAGCATAGTCATCAAAACGGGCGTAAGCCTCAGCCGTAGCCACGTCCAGCGCCTGTCCTTCTCCAGTTATCCCCCTCCAGTGCAAAGCGGCCAGAATACCAACCGCCATAAACGTTGCTGGTTGAACCCAACCTATCCACGGGCCAGCCTTGGTAGGGACTGCCCAGGGACATTCATCATAGCTTTTGCCCTCGGGCATAACCTCTCCAGTACCCGATTGTATTCCTGACCTGGCCTGAGCGATATTATCGTAGTCTGGCATCCGGCTCCGACTCATGGGGCCGAACTGTCCATAGGCTGTTATAGAAGCAAATATCAGGCTAGGATTAATCTCCTTTAGCTGCTCATAGCCGATACCCCAGTTATCCATGACTCCGGGTCGATAGGTCTCTATTAATACATCAACCTGCTTCACCAGAGCTTTGAGTATCTGCCTCCCCTCCCGCTTTTTCAGGTTCAGAGTAATATGAAACTTGTTTCTGCCCTCAGTCAAGTAGTTAAGACCTTCACCCTTGTACAGCATGCCGTAAGGGGTGCAGGTTCTGATGAAATCACCCTCTGGAGGCTCTATTCTTAAAACCTGAGCACCGAACTCAGCTAAAAGCGAAGAGCAATAGCACCCGGCGTAACTCTTATAGCTCAAGTCCAGCACGGTTATATCGTCCAGAGCCTCAGGCTTGGTATGTGCAATCTTGGGGTCATCCCTCTCTTTTACCCAGTCTGACCATGGTTGTTGTGTCTGCACTATCTTTACTCCTTTTCCTCGCCGTCTCTTGCCATGATAAGCCCGCTCTTGCCATCCCAGTCAGGCGGCGGTCGCCTTCCCGGTACATCAGCCCATTTACCCAGGGCACCACAATCGTACAACCGCTTGATTTCATCTTCACTCTTACCCAAGAGATGCGTCATTACATATTCATTGTCAAAGCCTACTGGCCTGACTGACCACTTAATCTTTGGTGGCGTCTGGGACATCATCACCGGAAATTCGTAGTCACGGTACCGACCGAGGAGAGGGTCATCAATTTCGGTGATGAAGCCTCGCTCCTGAAAATGCCTGTCTTCGGCTACGTCCTTCACGGTGTACACGCGAGATGCCGCGAAACCGTGCTTTTCGGCTAATTCCTCAATTTCCTTGGGAGTCTTGGTTCTTGCCCAGTCGGCAATAATCTTGATAATTTCGGTAGCATTTTCCTCCCGCAGTCGAACTAGGTGGTCTTTGAATCTGGTGTCTTCAGCCAGTTCTGGCCGACCCATAGCAATGCACAGGCCCCTGAACTCTTCCGGAGCTGGGGCGGCTATCGCCACAAAACTGCCATCGGCACAATAGAACGTGTCGGCAGGACATATGGATACGTCCCTGTTTCCCGCAGGCATGGCTACCTTGCCGGTAATCTGCTGATAGGGCCAGACCCAGGACATTGCCCGCATAATGTTTTCACTCTGTGACAATTCAATGAACTGTCCCTTCCCTGTCCTCTCCCGGTAGTGGAGAGCAGCCAGTACCGCCAATTCACCCATCAACCCGCCGTAATCATCGCAGACGTATATGCGGCTCTTAAGTGGCGGTTGGTCAGGGAAACTTGACATCCAGGCATATCCGGAAAACGCCTGAGAAGCACCATCATTCGAAGGTCTGTTCTCCTCAGCATATCGGCCCCACTGGCCAAAGCCATTCTTGGCGATATAAATAATACCTGGATTAATTTCCTTAACCTGTCGGTAGCCAACATTCCACCTATCCATTACTCCTGGTCTCAGATTTTCTTCAATAATGTCAGATTTGGCCGCCAGTTCCAAAAAAACCTTCTGCGCTTCAGGCTTATGCAAATCTAGGCCAAGCCAGTATTTGTTGGTATTACTGTGAACAAATACCGGCCCGTACCCCTTAAATAGATAGCCAAAGGGGGTCATGTCACGGCAGGTATCCCCCAAAGGTGGGATTTCACACTTAATGACTTCAGCACCCATCGCTGCAGCAAAACATGGCCCCGAAGGACCCAGCAGCAGGGTGCAAACCTCAAGTACCCTGATGCCCTTTAATGGTGATGGCTTTGAATGTTTCTTTTCTTTATAATTCTTCCAGGTCTCTTTGGCCATAATGATTAGCTCCTCTTTCGTGTAGCTAGAGCACCTTTACTATATCAGCTAGGCGTACGAGCCGTCAGCCCAGTATTTATCCATTCTTGCGTTTTACTGCAACATTGTCAAGCGCAGTTGAACAAACGGCATTCCGTCTTCCTGGGCTATGCCTTGTCACGCCACCAATAAACGATTGTCCAGATTAGTATATAGAATAACCAAAAAAGTTGGCTTTCCTTGAGAGGATAAATCTTGCTCTGCATTAAACGTTGCTCCAATAATCGCTAATTTCTTGGCAGTGACACAATCGGGCGATTTGTGTTCTTTCAACGGTGATTTGCCGCTATCTTCCGCTCTGTGAGTCGGTTTATTGCTCTCTTTCCACGTCGGGTGTATAATTCACTTCTGCGGTCTTTAGGCTTGATACAACACCGGGAAAGGAGTAAGGCAGTGGCGAAAAAAGTCACTCAAAAAGAAGATGTTGAGAAGAAGGGGAAAAGAGAAGGGAAGGTAGCGGTGCCGGCAGAGCTTAAGCAGGCAGTGGGGTATATTAAGCGTAATCTTGAAGCCTGTTCTGGCTGCCGTACTTGTGAGGCTGTATGCTCGTTGAGTCACGATGGAGTGGTTAGTCCACGGCTAGCTCGTACGGGAATAACAGACTACATCCTGGAAGGCCGGCGCATTGAGGGTTATACCTGTATGCAGTGCAGGGTACCAGAGTGTTTGTACGCGTGCCCAACAGGAGCCCTGTACATAGACGAAAAAACAGGTGCCCGGTGTATAGATTCAAAGAAGTGCATAGGTTGCATGCTGTGCATGCAGGCATGTCCACAGTACCCTAATACACCTATAATGTACGACCCAGAGAGGAATATCTGCCTAAAGTGCGACCTTTGTGGTGGGGAACCGCTGTGTGTAAAGTTTTGTCCTGAGGCTGCTCTGAGCTTGGTAAAGAGGGGGATATGAGAAATGGGTGAGTTAAGATACGGTTGGGTTGGGAAAATCCTTAA
>DAOUCV010000048.1:0-9652 GCA_034432095.1 Dehalococcoidales bacterium | reverse complement strand
CTCTCGCCAGAGCCTAACCTGACCCAGATAGAATGGACCCCAATCCTCAACCCAGACCATATCAAATCCCAGGATAAATCGATCTGAGTGCTCTATTATCAGTTGCTTCCAATCTACTGAGAGATGAGAGCCATCGAACATATTGGTCCAGCGGTCATTGAAAGGATTCACAGCATATGCTGGCGTTGAACTGGAGGTTATGAAATAGATGTTGCCGTATGCCTCGATCAGTTGCCGGACAGCCACATGGTCCAGTTGTCCCATGTGGATTAGGACAAAGGGTCGATCTGGGTATTGAATAAGTAAAGCCTTGAGCTTCGCCATAAGTTCGTCACGTGGACATCCAGCAGCTGCAAACTCGATGTGAATAATAAAAGGCCATTTCTTACCCAGTGCATAGTTGAGTGCAGTCTGCATCTGCTTGTCTTCAGGATAGACTATTATCTCACCTGCCCTATCACCTTTTCGCGAGTGATAGACCAGAAATTCAGCCATGGCACCAAATCCGTCCATCTTCATCTGCTTTTCCAGAAGCTGATAATAATTCCCATACGGTCCTATTTTAGTCAAGACTGCAGGAATAATCCTACCCGGATGGCTGGAGGAAAACGAAATCAAATCTTCAGGTGTCACGATTCCTCTGGACGAAGTAACACCTGGAGATAGAATAGTGCGTGTAACTCCAGCTTGGTTCATCAATTGTATTATCCTTCCCAGATTTTCAGGACAGCATTGGCTGTGAGCGTCGATGATAGGTCCATCGTATGGAAGAAGCGATGGTGCGGGTGAGGGAGTGTGTATTATTGGTGGTGCAGTGGGAGATGGTGTTGGCTGCGGTACTGGTGGTTGTGGTGTACTCGGATGCGTGTGCGTGGTATCAGGTGTAGGTCTCGGAGCAGTGGATGAAGATGGAGGTGCTTCTAGAGTGGTGGGCGCTGGCGCGGGTGTCGTTGCGAGAGAAGGAGGGGTAACTGGTGGCGGCTCGGGTGATGACGGTGCTGGCGCAGGAGAGGGTGAGGGCAGCGTTTCTGTCGCCGATGGTGAAGCAGGTACCGGGCTGGGGGCTGCGGGTGTGCAACCAGCAGCAAGCAGTAGCAGCACTATAGTCCACGGTACAAATAGTTTTCTCATCTTTTCAATGCTCAGGGCTTCAGCCACGGTGGTTTTTCTGGGGGGATCCAAATCTTGTAAAACATCTTGTAAGTACCGTCTTGCATTCTGATGACGGCTGGGTCCCATGCCCCTTCTAGCCTTAGTCCTTCCTCAACCCAACCGACCCCATCCTTTGAAAAAGCGGTGAATATCCCCTCGTTCTTAGGGTAATACATCCGGTATCCACCCCCTATTGGTATTGTGCATTGAATACCCACGCCCAACAAGGCATACTCTCTCTTAAAGCTCAACCCGTCATTGGAAACGGTACTTATGGTCTCGCCTTCCCGCCAGACAAACATTCTCCAAACGTCACCCATTTTGCATACATCTGGATCCGTCCAGAAACGGCCCATTTCCTGAAACCTTGTCCCCTCCTCTTTCGTAAAGTCTATCCCATGACTCGAAATTGCCGAGTAGATAGCGCCTTTGTACATATAATAAAGTCGGTAGTTGCCATCAGGCAAAAGAACAATGTCTGGGTCTGCTGGAGCATCCAGCTCTCCGGGTTGAACAACTTGCCCCGTGACAGTTACCACCTTGTAAATCCAGTTAGTACCATCATGAGACAATGCGGCCGAGATTCTGTGGCCATTGTACCAGTCCACATAGTAAATCCGGATGTTGCCTTCTTTATCTACAATGGCGTCTGGCACTGAAGCCTGGTCAGCGATGATTATATTGTCCCTCACCCACGTCAGCCCATCTCGTGAACTTGCACTCATTATCCTGTAATTCCAAGGTCCATCATCTCCCGGACGGGCCATGGGAGGCGGCGTTCCTTTTCCCGAACCAGGCGTGATATCGCTAACCCATTCAAATGGCTGGTCCTTCTTTGGCGTAACAGGCAATGGTACGGGTGCTGGCGCTGCTGCTACCACAGTAAAACTACCACTTACCCCATCCACGACCACATTGTAGCTAGCAGCATTCTTGTTAGTTACAGTGAATGAGACCGTTCGAGTACCGCCAGCGGTAATAGTTACTCTCTTATCTGCCTCCTTTACGCCATTTATCATCAGCGCTGCGGTATAAGTCCCCTCAGTACCACCAATATTAACTATATCAACCGTTATCGTTACTGCTTCACCAGGCTGGGCTCTTACCGGCTGAATAGTGAGATTTGCCAAGGAGAAAGAAGCCGGGGTAAGTGGTGCCGGAGCCGTGATTGCTGGCTCAGGAGAGGGTGAGGGCGCCGCTTCTGGCACCGATGGTGTAGCAGGTGCGGGGCTAGGCGCTGCAGATGTGCAGCCTGCGGCAAGCAGTAATAGCAGACAAATGATGATACCGGTGTACTTCATTTCCCTGTGCCAACTGTCCACGATGTATCCACCGGGATTATAAGTCATAACCTGCGATAACACAAGCTGCGGCACCATGCCGCCGTTTCAGGGTAGACGCAGGGACACAATGCGTGCCGTCAGTGGTTTAGAGATGATTTTCTCGAAGTTGCCCAGCTTAAAAGTCACGGCAGACCCCGGTGCGGCGGTTACCACCAGCACACCCGGAAGCGTTGACTGCACTTCGCCGCCGGTAACGGTCATGCCCCTCGGCATTTCAGGTACCAGAGCACTGCCAGAGCCATCGGTCAGCACGACAATCAAGCGGTCGTCCTCAATGGTAACCTTTGGAGCCTGACGCATGACGATGAAATAATTATGGGCCACCAGCGATTGGCCGCCAGCGTCGGCTTCTGCCCTGACAAGGTAAGCGCCGTCCTTGATGTCCTGAGGGAGTAGCTGCCAGGAATCAAATTCATTTCCTATGCCGCCAGTGCTCCTGACCGTAGTCTGCCTCACTACCTTACCGGCAGTGTCGTAGACGGTCAGCTTCACGTCAAGGCCTTCCAGGGTAATCTCCCGGTAGTCCTGCCCCGGCTTTTCCCGCCGGAAGGCGAATGTCCAGAAACGCGTGGGGAATAGCTCCATCCCGTACCAGGCGGCGCTGTATTGTGGCACAACCGCCAGATAGTCGCCTGTTTTGCCGGCAATGTTAGCCACCGGCTGGGCGAATAGCCAGTCGCCGGGGGACTGCCCATCAATCCTCTTGCCAGCGGCAGCCTCGTTGAGGATGGCACGGTAGGTTTCGGGAGAAATATCCAGGCTTTTTGTGACACGATAGCGTGCCAGTATGCCTGCGTTTACCCGCTTCAGGAAATCGCGGTCAGAGCCCGCTGAGAGCACGTCGGTAAGTAGCAGCAAAGCGCTGGTAGCGTTGCCATCGACAATGGTGCGGTTCCACTTCTCGCCGTCCCGCGGCACGCCGTTCAATAGCTCATAGCCAATATTGGCCTGGGTGTCATACACAGCCACTGAGCCGAACGCAGGCAACCCCAGCGCATCCTGATTTGCCAGCGCCTGTCCTGCCAGGGCGTGAGCTTCCCATATCCACTGCCCGAAAGAGAAACGAATGGCATCGTCACCGACGTCATAAAAGAGGTGAGCCGTTTCATGCTGGTAGGATTCATCCAGCTTGGCATAGGGAGATTGACCCGGAACCTCTACCAGGATGTTAGCATTAAGCTGCACGGTATTTGTCCTGGCATTCCAGCCCCAGTCCGTGGCGTTGGCATCGTATTCCCAGTTGACACCTGTGGTACCGATACTGAAAGGCTCTCCCAGATACTTAACCAGAAATGGGTAGGTCTGGAGAAAGCTATCCACGGCACGCTGGTTACCGCCGGGTATCTCACTTTTAACGGTTATCTTGAGTGGCGTCACCTCGGGTGGAGTTGGAGGCACATATACCGGAGGGGGTTCCTGTCTGGTCAGTGGAGGTAATGTTTCCTCTTTGGGTGGCTGAGTTCGCGGCGGCAACGATGGTGTACTATGTGTCGGCGGAGATGGCGGCTGGGTCTGTGGAGGCATTAGTTTGGGCGATGGGGTCGACGCTGACGGGGGTGGGGAAGCTGGCGCTGGCACAGAAGGTGTTGGCTGGAGTTCTGGCGACGGCCGTACGCAGCTAAGTGTCGACGCAACGATCACAATCAGAACTGCAATGAGAAAGAAAATATAACGGCAAAATCTTACCATCTCTTTTCTCTTCAATTTAGATTATAATATCATCAGCCTTTTCTGCAAGACAGGTCGTGTTTATTTCACGGAGAAGCGCAGTAAGCGGTTGCCAAATTTAAACTCGCCCACCCAGAGATAGCTGCCATCGAAAGCCAGTCCTGCCGGCCAGAAGAAAGCATTTTTAAGCTGGAAGGGGGAAGCATTAGGCCCACCCTTGCCAAGGACTACATCCGGGTCTTTCCCGGCTAAAGCTTCGGAGATGTTCTTCCAGATGTGCACCCGATTGAAGTTGGTATCGGCAATGAAAAGGCTGCCCTTGGCTACAACTGCATTTTGAGGTAAGTTGAATTTGCCAGGTCCGCCGATAGTAGCCACGGGTCTGGCGTTCCCAGATAGCTCCGCCACACGGAAAACTAACACAGAATGGTTATTAAGGGAGGTTACCAAGAGGTACTCTCCGTCGCTGTCGAGCCTCCCTGGCTGGTCTACGGTAAGGCTAAACAGCGGCGGGATTCCAGCTTCAGGTATACCTTTCCAAACATAAATCTTGTTCTCTGACGTGTCAGAAAGATAAAAGTACCTGTCATCCAGAGCCACGCCGTTCAGGTCTTTAAGAGTAACACCGCCGATGCTTCTTTTGAAACTGATATCAAAAGGTTGCCCTTCTAGGGGGAGAGTTTTCCAAATCATAACGGCGTCTTTGCCAGCCAGAGCCAGTGTATTACCCCAGAGGGCATTATCCCATGGTGCCTCGGGCAGAGAATAGACAAGGTCGGGATAAGCGCCGCTCTCGTCGGGAATCTGCTTCCAGACGTATAATCTGCGGTCAAAATCGGAGGATACAAAGAGATTTTTACCATTGGTCGCCGGAATACCGTTGGTAATGAAGTAGTGGGTATCCAGCGTGTTGGTATAAATGTCCGGACTGCCGATGGCAAAGTCCGGCTTCTGTTCAGGAACAGTTGGTAGGCTGTTATAGACAACAACACGGTTACCGTTATAAAGGGACATGTAGACCCTGCTCCCGGCGATTGCCAGGCTAGCGCCATCGCCGCCGGTGAACTTAAAGCCAGAGATGGAGATAACAGGAGGTTCGCTAGCGGTGGCAGGGAACTTGTTCCAGATATGTACCGTGGACCCAAGCATCACAAGCTTGCCATCCGAAGTAAAAGTACCCGTCATCCACGCCACCTTACTGTCTACCGGGTCCGGTCGGAAGAAATCGTATGGCTCGTCGTCCTTAGTAGGGAAGGACTTCCAGAAGAAATTACCAACCGCTGAGCCAGTGTTCTTAGCGTTGTGGTCGCCAACAATAAGACAATTGCCATCGCTGGTAATAGTCCTTGGAGTACCCATGTCGCCGCCAGCCGTTAAGTACAGGTCGGCCGGCTGGTTATCCCTGGTCGGGAAAGAGTTCCAGATTAATACATAGCCTCCCATGGTGCTGGAGATGACAAGCTTCTGACCATCGGTCCAGACGCCCCAGGGCCAGGAAAAGCCGTTTTTGGTTGGTTTGCCGAACTGGAAACCGGCCTTTCCATCCAGAACAATATCTGCAGGAGCGGCGTTTTGGGTCGGGAACTGTTTCCAGATGAGGATACGGTCATTGTAAGTATCGGCAACAACAATACGGGTACCATCGGTGGCGACGCCTACTGGCCAATTCATCTGGTGGCGGCCGGTGCCGGGGTAGTTAGTAGTAAAATTTGGTTGACCCAACACTAGGTCAGGAGGCATATTACCGGTGGGCAGAGAGTTCCAGATGAGCACACGGTTGTTGTTGCCATCGGCCAGCAGCAGGTGCGTGCCATCGGTGGCGATGCCTTTAGGATGGTTGAATAGAAGAGGGCCGCCGGCATTATTGAAATCTATACCGGAAAGCATGATATCCGCTTCCTGACCATTGGTAAACCATCCGGAAAGATTGCCCGGAGCAATGCGGTATGACGAATCCACCTTGGCAACGCTGAAGTCAGGAGAACCGCTAAGCTGCTGTCCGTAAAAAGATTCTGCCGGGATGTGAAGTTCCATGAGGCAAAGGGCGGCAATATCATTCTCCGTACCCGTCGGCTCGCTTTTGCCGAAGCGCAGCTCCTGCAAGCGCTCTTGGCCAATCCTTTCAGCAAGATAAGCGTCAACACCGTTGGGGGCAGGAATATGCCCCATCAATAAGGCGCAGGTTACTTCCGGTGGATAAAGTCTCCTTGCTTCCTCTAGCTCAGCCTGGGGTGGCAATGAGACGCCTTGCTGCGGAGTAGAGGCCGGTGTCGTGGTCGTGGATTCGGGAGGTCTTGCGTTAGGTGGTACGGTTTCCTGCGGCGAGGATGGTTGAGGAGTCTGTGATGAGGCAGGTGTACTTTGCCCACACCCTGAAATTACTAATATCAGAAGACAGACAATCAATAACTGAAGCAGAGCTTGTAATCTTTTTAATCGCAACTTCATAAGTAACCCGGCTCTAATCTTAATTTATCAAGTAATACCCCTTTCTCCTATCCGCGATTCTGATAAATAATGTACCTCAATTCAACAGGACTAGGCAATGACCAAAAAGTCCTAGGAGGCTGGGTCACGACTCGTAAGCCGAAGCTGGCCGCTAACACGGTGGCAACCATTTTTGAATCTGGCCTGTCTTATTTTTCAGACTGGTGACCCAGGCTCCTAGCCCCAGCAGCTAAAGTTTACCAGCGGTTACTATATCGCCGCTATCGACCCTTTCTTATCAAACAATAATTCAGGAACGTCCTTAACCTAATCCTTGGCGACAAATATCAGATTTCAACCAAAACAGGGTCTTGAGCTGAGAATCTAATTGCCTGTGCGTCAGTCAATTTTTCCTCTCCTTTTAGATTGGTTACTTTAACTTGGCCTCCGATTGACGGTGGTAAACTGCCCTCCCAGAGGGCGTAGATGACTCTTTCGCCAACCGTAAACCTGTACTGACCGTCAGCAATTCTCTCAACCTTACTAAATCCCTGAAGTTTCACACTAATAGCCTGTAGTGTTTTAAGAAATAACCTGCTCTGGTTCTGGAGGTTATACATGGCCGCGCCAGTAACATTATTGTCATCCGAACCAATTAAATCAATAAAGATTTTTTCAGCGTTGTTAGCAAAAGCCAAAATTGAATAACGAAAATACCAAGCAGCTTGAAATTCCTGACTTTGGCTGGGAAATGTCGGTAGAGGGCCGCCACCAGATGGCAGCGGCGGTGGGCTGGGTGTTCCCGAATAAGTGCCAAACTCAGTTATCCAGAGTGGCTTTGCCAGACCCTGATTTTTTATCAAAGTATTATAAAAATTCAAAAGTTCTAGGAACGTTGATGGGTCGCTTTTGGCTCCGTTCCTTTCCATATTATAGTGGAGATTGAAAGCATCGAGATAATTACCACCACCAAGCTGAAAAAACTTTGTCCAGAAGTTCCTAATACTGCTATCAGAAAATTCCAGGGCACCACCGTTTAGAACCATTGCCTCTGGGTCAATCCTTTTAATAGTCTCATAGGAAGTTTTGAGAAGTTGTAAATAGCCTTCAGGGTTATCTTGAAAGCCGCCGCATTGACCATCATATTCATTGCCGATTTCCCAGGCGAAAACTACATCTTTATATCTTTCCACGGTTGCTTCCAAAAACTTCTGATATGCTGACCAGTCGTTGGGCGGCCCGGCTTTATAGTCATACCAAGCAAAATCTAAGGCCCGGCAACTCGGACTAGGTATAGCACTCTTTTGGTCCCAACTGGCAAACGGCTGAATAACAGCCGAGATTTTTATTTGAGATTTTCTTGCATATTGAGCCACCAGGTCGGTGAGCCTCCAGTCATATGAGCCCTTTTCCGGCTCAATAACGTTCCAGGTGAAATAACCGGCAATTTCTCTATCGAGCGAAAATCTGGCGCCCTTAACTAGTTCAACCCGGCTATCAAAAATCCGCTGTAAGGAACTCAAAAGCTCTTGCACGGCCTTGGTGTTGCTTCTAAGAATAGACCACCCGCTTCGTAAATCGTTCAATGCATGAGACATTTCCGGTCCCATCAAACCATCGTTAATGTTATAAGCAAGCGTTATCGCAAATAGACTAAATTTTTCGGCTGTAGATAAAGGGGGGATCGGAGGAGTGCCACTAGAAGGTAGAGCTGGAGTCGATGGTGGTGTCAGGGAGGGAGTTGGTTCAGGGGCGCTTGGAGTGGAGGTAGGTGGGGTGGACTCGGCAGGGTCTACACTTGGTAGCGCTATTTCTTGTTGCGGCGGGGATGATGGTGGTTGGGAAGGTTGCGATGAGGTCTGTGCGCCTTGTCCACAGCCCGAAATTAATGATAGCAGAAGAATGCTGACAATCAATAACTGAAGTAGAGCGTTAAATTTCTTGACTCGCGACTTCATTGGTTACCCCCTTTTGTTCGTGTATACGCGTATTTATATTACTCGTTGAGAATTATAGTTAATATGAAAACGGATTTTCAATAATGAGAGTTCGGGAACAATCTCCTTCGGGCCTTACTCCGCTAATGAGGTAACAAAATCCTAAATTGTTTGCCACGATAACCGGGCTCATCACTTTCAGCGAAAAGGAACCGGTTGCCAAATGCCCGATTGACGACATAGTGTTATCATGCTATGATGACGATGGAGGTGATGGCAGTGACCAAGAAAGCGAGGCTCGGTCTTTACCTTGAGGACGAGGTGATTAGAAGACAAATTAAGGTTGCCGCGGCTAAACGTGGTATGAGCACAACAGCTTACTGTGCCCAGGCCATTAAGGAGCGTTTGGTGAGGGATGGCGAGATAAGCGACAAGACTGACGGAAATAAGAAGTCCTTGTTAGCTCGGATGGACAGACTCAGACGGGAGATAGGCCCCGTTGGTATGCCTACTGCCGAACTTGTTGAGGAAGGCCGGCGGAGATAGATATGGCACAAGAACCAGGGCTAATAGTTGCCGATGCTTCGGTGGTGCTGAAGTGGCAACTTGACGACGAAGATTGTATCCCGCAGGCAACGGCATTAAGAGACGATTTCTATGCTCGAGGGGCTGTCAATGTGATAGCCCCTCATCTTTTGGTTTACGAATTGGTTAGCGGCATAGCTACAGCTACCAGACAAAAGCGAATTGCCCCGGATAAAGCCATCGAAGCACTGAGTAATCTCATGGCGCTTGGTGTCGAACTGAAAGAAGTAGAGCCGCTCAGGGTTTTAGAGGCATCACTCAGGTACAATCTGGCTGCTTATGATGCCGCTTACCTTGCCCTGGCTGAAGCGGAGAAATGTGAACTCTGGACTGGAGACCGGGGCTTCTATCAGGCCGTGAAAGGTGAATTGGCTCGGGTAAAGTGGATTGGTGATTACAGAGTAGCAAAGGAAAAGTGATTCTGAGAATGACTGCTGATTTGAAGTCGGTGCACGAATATATACGGGCTGTTGAGAAGGAACTGGCGCGTGGTATCGCCACTGAGCAGACCTACCGTCCCGCTCTCAAGGCGCTGGTGGA
>DAOUCV010000047.1:0-26741 GCA_034432095.1 Dehalococcoidales bacterium | reverse complement strand
TCCTCCTTTTTTCAGAAGGATGTAATACCCCAGTCCAGTTTTGAAGCATTAACTGTCCAGTTTTCAAGCGTTAACTGTCCAACTTTCAAAAATTAGTAAGAATCTCAAACACACTCAAACACACTTGTTGACAAAGTGCTCTTCTTATGCTAGACTGCCTCTAAAAGGTGGGAAGTAGTAAGCATGTCACTTTGCGAGGTCTCCCGTCACTTTAAGGTAAATTTCATATTTAAGGAGCGCTAGGGAGCGCTTGGGAGGCTATGGCATGGTGACAGAACTGCTATAAGTAATCAAATCTAACTCAGAGTAAAAGGACCCCTCCCAAGCGGAGGGTTTTTTAATAATCTGTTTTTCAGGGAAGGACAGTGTTACAGCAACCGGAACAGGTGGAGCTAAAGGCGCGGAAAGAGCTGGAAGGCATTACTAGCCTTAGCGAACTGGAGTCCTGGCGGGTTCGCTATCTGGGGAGGAAGGGTGAACTGACCATGATTCTGCGTGGCTTGGCTGAACTGCCTCCCGAGGAGAGAAAAATTATTGGTGCTCGGGCTAACCAGGCCAAGGACGACCTGGAGGACAGCTTGAGAGAAAAAGAGCGGGCTCTCCGTGAGGCACAGTTAGCCTCAGCCGAAAGAGAAACCATTGATATTACTCTGCCTGGTCGTCCCATCCCGATAGGTCGCCTGCACCCCATTACCCAGACCCTCTATGAAATATGCGATATATTTGTTTCTATGGGCTTTCAGGTGGTGGAAGGGCCGGAGGTAGAGTGGGACTATTATAACTTCGAGGCGCTAAACATACCTGAAGAACACCCGGCGAGGGATAGCATGTCCACATACTGGGTTGACTTTGAGCCAGGGAAAGGACGGAAGCCCTTGCTGCGTACCCACTGTACCGCGATAAGCGCCAGGGTTATTGAAACAATGGAACCGCCGATAAGAGTGGTTGAGCCGGGCAGGGTGTATCGGTACGAGGCAACTGACGCTACTCATCTAAACATATTTCATAATGTTGATGGCTTAGCGGTTGATAAGGGAATTACTATGGCTGACCTGAAGGGGACACTCTATGAGTTTGCCCGGCGCTACTTTGGCGAAGACAGGAAGGTGCGCTTCAGACCTGACTATTTCCCGTTTGTCGAGCCGGGAGTTGAGATGGCTATTGAGTGTATCGTGTGTAGAGGTCAAGGTTGCCGCCTGTGCGGGAACAGCGGCTGGATTGAAATACTGGGAGCGGGGATGACTCATCCCGATGTGCTCCGGCGCGGGGGTATTGACCCGGATGTTTATACCAGTTTTGCCTTTGGTATGGGTCTGGAGCGTATGCCGATGCTGCGCTACGGGATTGATGATATGAGGCTGTTCTATGGTGGTGACCTTAGATTTTTGAGGCAGTTTTAAAGATGAAAGTTTCTCTTAAATGGCTTAAGGAGTACGTGGATATTAACCTGCCAGCCGCTGAACTGGCTGAGAAGCTGACGATGGCGGGAATGGAAGTTAAAGGGATTGAGGTTATCGGCGGTCAGTGGGAGCACATCGTCATTGGTCAAATAAAGGCAATTCATCCCCATCCTAACGCTGACCGCCTCACTCTACCTACGGTGGATTTGGGAACTGAAGAGGCAACCGTTGTTTGCGGAGCCCCCAACCTCAGAGTTGGCGATAAGGTAGCCTTCGCCCGTGTTGGCGCTCAGCTTATTGATGGGCATACCGGGGAAACGGTTATCTTGAAATCGGCCAAGATTCGCGGTGTTGTCTCCAATGGCATGGTCTGCTCAGAAAAGGAGCTGGGCATCTCGGACAGGCATGAAGGGATTATGGTTCTACCCGACGATGCCCCGCTCGGCGTCCCCCTGGCTGATTATCTGGGTGACGTTGTTCTTGACCTTGATATAACGCCTAATCGGCCTGACTGTCTGTCAGTGATTGGCATTGCCAGAGAGGTCGCTGCCCTGACGGGGCAGAGCCTGCACTTCCCGGAGGTTAGCTACGAGGAAGGAGCATTACCGATAGACCGGCAGGTTGCCGTGGAAATCTGGGCTCCTGACCTGTGCCCGAGATACTCTGCCAGTTTAATAACCGGAGTAAAGATAGCCGAATCTCCAGCCTGGATGCAGCAGCGGCTGCTGGCTTGCGGACAGCGCCCGATAAATAACATTGTTGATGTTACCAACTATGTCATGCTTGAGTATGGGCAGCCTCTTCACTCTTTCGACTACGAGAAGATAAGGGGCAGAAAGATTATTGTGCGTCGCGCCAGCGATAATGAGAATATTGTTACCCTGGATGGTGTAGAGCGTGAACTGACCACAGATATGCTGGTTATTGCTGATACCATGGGGGCGGTGGCGGTGGCTGGCGTCATGGGTGGTGCCAATAGTGAAGTAACTGAGGAGACCACCTCGGTACTGCTGGAAGCCGCCAGTTTTAACCCGGCAAGTATTCACTATACCGGTCGGACATTAGGTCTGTCCAGTGAAGCCTGTATGCGGTTTGAGCGGGGTATCAGTCGTGAGTTGACCCTGCCAGCACTTAGGCGGGCTACTCAATTGATTGCTGAGCTTGGTGGTGGTAAAGTTGCCAGTGGCATAATTGATGCCTATCCCGGCAGGCTGGAACGAGAGCCTATCCGGTTGTCAACTGGCGAGGTCAAGCGTTACTTGGGCGTTGAGTTCAGCCTTGAGCAGATAGTAGACACCCTGACCGCTCTGGGCTTTGACTGCCGGCAGGTAGGTTCAACCTCAGAGGTTCTGGTAACGGCTCCTTACTGGCGGAGCGATATACGGCTGGCGGTTGACCTTATTGAGGAGGTAGCCCGAATTACCGGCTATGATGGAATTCCCACCACGATGCTCAGCTCTCCAATCCCCAGGCAGAACCCTGAGCCTATCATTGGGTTGAAGCGTGAGGTAAGGCGCCTCCTTGTCGGTTACGGCTTTCAAGAGGTAATCACCTACTCGCTGACCAGTCTGGAAATGCTGAACAGGCTCTCAGTCAAACCTTATCCTGTTACGCCTCCGCCCCTTCGTGTGGCTAACCCGATGACGGCTGAGCAGGAGTACCTTCGCACCAGCCTGCGGGCTAGCCTGTTGGTTACTCTCTCGGCAAACCGGAGACGCGAAGATAGAGGCATCAGACTTTTTGAGGTTGGCAGGGTATATCTACCCCGCCCCAATGACCTGCCCGATGAGCGTGAGGTGTTATGCGGTCTGCTGAGTGGGCCCGGACTTGAGCAATCGTGGCTGGGCAGGAGTGAACTACCCGATTTTTTTGAGGCTAAAGGAGTGGCAGAGGGCTTACTCAGCCAGTTGGGTGTAGAAGCCAGTTTTAGGGAGGGCTCAGACCATGGCTTGCACTCAACCAAACAGGCGGCAATAGTTGCCGATGGTAATAAGTTGGGTGTGGTGGGTGAGTTGCATCCTGAGGTGCTGGAAAAATTTGACATTGCTGAACCTGTCTATCTCTTTGAAATTGACTTAATGGCGCTCCTTCCCTTTACCATTAGTCATAAGATGTTTCAGCCGATACCGCGCTTTCCGCCGGTAGTCAGGGATATAGCTCTGGTAGTTGATGCGGGCATAGCGCATCAGAAAGTAGTGGATGTTATTAAGAGTTTTCCTTTAGTGGAGAAGGTGGCTATCTTTGATGTCTATTCCGGTGAGCGGGTTCCTCGGGGCAAGAAATCCCTCGCCTACCGGCTCACCTTCCAATCACCCACTCACACCTTAACCGATAAAGAGGTCAACAAAGTCCAGCAGCAAATCTTGGACGAGCTATCTCACGAGCTTGGTGCCACCCTGCGAACCTAAGATTGACAGACAATCCTTCTCTTTCAGAAGCAAATGTGAAGCTCAAGTCTTTTGCGATAGCGTCTATTATATGTATCCATAAAGTTTTTCTTGTAGGTTAGCGTTACCCTGTGTCCAAATACCATTCAGGAATTTGCTTAAGAGGTTCTTATCATAGATTAGTCCAACGACCATCAACCGCCTTGTATTAGTGTTATAACCTACTCTTTTAATACAAATCGACTTCTTCTCTATACCCTTCTTCGATAAGAAAATCGTAAGCATCTCTTATCTTGAAGTACTTTGAATAATTTTTCACCGGTAGACTCCTTCTTTTAATCCCCCATAGAAACGCTTATTCTGGCGTTCAAGAGGGGCTATTGCCCCTCTTCTAATATTTCCCCCCTTCCCTTTTGTCAAAGGGAAGGGGGATACAGGGGGATAGGATTTATCTCTTAATAAGCTCCTTGAGCTTGTTGACCGCTTCCTCCAGCGGCACAAGCTGGGATTTCTTCTCGGAGCGCCGCTTTAGCTCGACACTATTTCTCTCCAGAGTGCGTGGGCTGATGGTGACCCGGATGGGTATTCCCAGGAGGTCAGCATCGTTGAACTTTACCCCCGGGGACTCGTGACGGTCGTCAAAGAGCACCTCAAAACCCTGTGTCTCTAACTCGGCGTACAGTTTTTCTGCCACCGACTCAACCTGAGGATTCTCCAGATATAGGGGGCAGAGATAGATATGATAGGGGGCAATAGCTAATGGCCAGACAATACCCTTATCATCGTGGTTCTGCTCTATGGCAGCCGCCATCAGCCTGCCCAGCCCGATGCCATAACTCCCCATAAGGATAGGATGGGATTGTCCGCTCTGGTCAATGAAAAGCGCGCCCAGTTTTTCGCTGATAAAAGTGCCGAGTTTGAAGGTGTGCCCTACCTCAATCCCGTGACTGGATGAGAGTTGGCCTCGGCATTTGGGGCATTTATTCCCGGCACGAGCCCGCGCTATGTCGGTGATAAGGTCAACCTTGAAATCCCTGGGGTAGTTAACATTTTTGAGATGGGTCTCGGGCTTATTGGCACCGGCCACAAAGTTTGTTCCCGTGGTTATGGAGTCGTCAGCAATAACCGTTATGCCCTTAATACCTATTGGTGAGGCAGCACCCGCTATGATGCCAGCTTTTACTACCTCAGCTTCGGTAGCCATACGTAACTCTGTGCAAGCTAAAGCGTTTTTGAGCTTTATCTCGTTTACTTCAATGTCACCCCGGATAATGACAAACACCAGCTTGCCATCGGCGACATAGAATACCGCTTTCAGGGTCCGATGCCGGGGCACTTTCAGGAAGTTGGACACTTCTTCAATGGTGTACATTCCCGGAGTGGCGACTTCTTCCATCGGCAGGGGCTTACCGCCCTCCACCTTCTCTTTAAAACTTTCCGCCTTATCGGTATTAGCCGAATATCCACAGGCGGGGCAATGGATAATTTCGTCTTCACCGGAGTCGGTGATGACCATAAACTCATGTGACTCTTTACCGCCGATGGCGCCGCTATCAGCTTCAACGAGGAGGGTAGACAAGCCACATCGGTCATAGATATTGCGGTAGGCTTGGAGCATTTTTTCGTAGCTGATGTTCAGCCCTTTGTCATCGGTATCAAAGCTGTAAAGGTCCATCATGTCGAACTCACGGACTCTAAGCAACCCTCCTCTGGGGCGGGGCTCGTCGCGAAACTTGGTCTGGATCTGATACAGCATAAGCGGCAGGTCACGGTAACTCTGCACATTGTATCTTACCAGCTCCGTAATGACCTCCTCGTGGGTTGGCCCGAGAACTAACTTGCGTTTCCGACGGTCGGAAAGGGTGAACAGTCCCTGCCCGAAGGCTACATCTCGTCCTGATTCCTGCCACAGTTCCAGAGGCTGGAGAGCGGAGAGCATTAGTTCCTGTCCGCCGGCTTTATCCATCTCCTCGCGGATGATATTCTCAATCTTCTTGAGCACCCTCCAGGCTAAGGGCAGGTAGGAATAGACCCCGGCGGCTACCTGACGTATCATCCCGGCTTTCAGTAGTAGCTGGTGGCTGGGCGTGTCTGCGTCAGCGGGTATTTCTCTTTGGGTCTTACCGAATAGCTTTGATATACGCATTGTCTACTCCATTTATGACCTATTATACCCCTTTCAATCCTCTTAGCAAAAGACCCGAAAATACCGGGCTTGTTTGGCAGCTAGAAACAGGATATACTGTTGCCATGTTCTGGCGAAAAAGGAAGAATATCTGCGCATACTGGGACTGTAATAAGGGCATCCCGGATGATGGTTTTCTCTGCACGGAGCACTACCAGAGGTGGGTGGAGGGCTCTATCGATAGATGCCCAAAGTGCAGTCGGTTTAAAGATATTATGGAACGCTTGTGTTTGGACTGTCATCTGGGGCGTCAGGTCAAGCAAAAGAAACCGTCTGTCGAAACCACAAAACCAGCGCAATACAGAATGGGGTATTCCGAGACATTGGCAGACGGCTATCTGATGCCCGGTAGGTGTTTCATTTACATCCTTGAGTTTGATGACGGGGATTTGTATATCGGGCACACCGCCGATGTCTACAGGCAGTTCCCCGAGCTTAGAAAGCCAAAGAGTTCTTCCACTGCGGGACAGAAGGTTAGGTTACAGTACCTGGAACTTGCCACCAGCGAGAGGGCGGCAAAATCCCGTGAAGCCGAGCTGAAGAAACTAGTGAAAACAAATCCGAGCCAGATTAGGCAAATGGCTTTAGATTTCCATAAACGCCTGCGGGAATTAGGGCTAGAAAAGGATTAACCCCAGCCCCTTTTCTTGCCTGTCATTGTGAGCCCCGATTTATCGGGGCGAAGCAATCTGAAAGATATTGATATTAACCCCATCCCCCTTAATCCCCCTTCCCCTTAGCAAGGGGAAGGGGTGAAGTTTTTTTCTAAAGAGAGGCGGAGCTTCTCTTGGACCCTTCACCGGCTTAGCCATCAGAACCTTTCCACCTCTCCCATCAGCGCGGTTAGAAAGTCTCTTTCTTCTACCACCCTGATTTTCTTGCCTTTTTTGAAGAGGACGGCTCTGCCTCTGCCGCAGGCGATGCCGATATCGGCGTCTCTGGCTTCGCCGGGTCCGTTGACCACACAGCCCATCACGGCTACCTTTATCGGCTTGGTAATCTTTAGGAGCTCCTTTTCTACAGCTTCTGCCAGCTTTATAATATCAACCTCCGTCCGACCGCAGGTGGGGCAGCTGACCAGTATCGGGCCGTGCTGGCGCAAATTTAGGCTCTTCAGGATTTCATACCCGGCAACGACCTCTTCTCTGGGGTGGGCAGTCAGCGAGACCCGGATGGTATCGCCAATCCCTAAGTAGAGCAAGGTGCTGATGCCCACAGCACTACGGATTACCCCGGTCCGGGGAGGTCCAGCCTCGGTAATGCCAATGTGTAGAGGATAGGGGATTTTAGTAGCGATGTCCTGATAGGCTTCAATGGTTGTTGGCACATCAAAGGCTTTGAGGGAGACTTTAATCATGTCGAAGTCCAGACTCTCCAGCAGCTTTATCTGGTCCAGGGCAGCTTGAACCATCTTTTGAGCGGTGGTTAGCCCTGGATTTACTTTTCTGGGCAAACTACCAGCATTAACCCCGATGCGGATAGGGACTCCCGTTTCTCTGGCGGATTGAACTATAGCTTTGACCTGTTCTGGTTCACTGATATTACCCGGATTCAAACGAAGACCGTCTGCACCGGCTTTTAGTGACGCTAAAGCCAGGCGGTAGTCAAAGTGAATATCGGCAATTAGAGGTATGGAGATGCCTTTCTTTATCTCTCTGATGGCTTCTGCTGCCTGCATATCAGGCACCGCCACTCGCACCAGTTCACAGCCACAGTCCTCAAGTTCTTTAATCTGGGCGATAGTTGACATAACATCACGAGTATCCGTCTTGGTCATAGACTGCACTACGATTGGCGCCGTGCCACCAACGGTTACTTTGCCAATTTGGACGGGTTTAGACTTTCTCCGAGGATTCATAATTCTTTATCTACCTCGCCCCCTTTAGGCACCCGGAAAAATCTTTGATTTTTCCGGGAACCCGCCTTATCCCCTTCTCCTTCAAAGGAGAGGGGAGGGTGGTTATTTAAGAGGGGCTTTGCTTTTCTTGTTTTCCTCCTTTATGGTATCAGGCTCTCTCCGCTTATGAGGCGCATAATGTCCTGGTAGGTGATGGCTAGGAAAAATATCATCAGCAGAGCAAAGCCAATAAGATGGACTAACGTTTCGGTTTTTGGGGCGATGCGCCTGCCCCGACGGACCCACTCGAGCAGGACGAAGACGACGTGCCCGCCATCGGCGGCGGGTAGGGGGAACAGGTTCATTATACCCAGTACTAAGCTAATCAGGGCAGAGATTCTCAGCAGGGATACTATACCAAGTTTGGCTACCTCGCCAGCTAGCTGGGCAATCCCTAGCGGACCGAGGAATGAAGCTGATACTCCACCGGTAAACATACTGGCCAGCCCTTTCCCCCAAATAATAGTTGTCTCGATAAGCTCGGTTGCGCCCAGAGGTATTACCTGCCAGAGCGGGTAACGTTTTACGGTGCTTGTGGCAATGCCAACTGCCCCCTCGCCTTCGGGTGGCTCTAATCGAGGTATGACCTCGATGCTCCTCTTAGTGGAATCATGCTGGATTAGCAGGGTGGTCTTTTTACCCAGATTTTCCATTACGTACTGGTGCAGTTCATTGCTATTCCTCACCGGCTGGTTATTGACACTCAAGACAATATCCCCTGTTTCGATCCCGGCCAGGGCAGCTGGAGAATTAGGGGCTACTTCCACCACCAGTACCTGTCCGACCGTTGCCTCGCGGGGGAATAGGTAACCAGCCGAAAACAGCATCAGGGCAAGCAGGAAGTTCATCACTGAACCGGCACTCAGCACCAGCAGCCTAGTGGTGCGGCTTTTACTGGCTAAGGTCCTCGGCTTCTCGGGGTCTTCTTCACCACTTAGTCTATTAAAGCCACCAAAGGGGATGGCGTTTAGGGAGTAGCGGGTCTCACCCCATTTAAATGAGACCAGCCGTGGGGGAAAGCCCAACCCGAATTCCTCTACCTTTACCCCGGTAGACTTAGCCATGATAAAGTGTCCCAGTTCATGAGTAAGGAGAATCACCGACAGAACAACTACACCTATTAGTATTGGAATTAGCATAAGCTATCCTCTGCTGATAACCTGCCTAACTCTTGCTCTTGCCCAGGCATCAGCCGCCATAATTTCCTCCAGGGTAGGGTGGATGGTGGCTTGGTGCTCAGCCAGTGTCTGTTCGACCAGCCTGGCGATATCGGTCAATTTGATGCGTTGAGAAAGGAAAAGCTCAACAGCTACCTCATCGGCGGCACAGAGCACTGCCGGGTAGGTTCCTCCCCTCTTCCCCGCTTCAATGGCTAGTTTGAGGCAGGGGAAGGTAGCAAAATCTGGTTGTTCAAAGGTAAGGTTATTAATTGTAGTCCAGTCAAGTTTGCGAAATTGTGGGTTGGGCAGGCGTTCGGGATAAGATAGGGCGTATTGAATGGGTAAACGCATATCGGGGTAGCTTAACTGAGCCTTAACTGAGCCATCTACAAATTCTACCATAGAGTGTATGATGGTCTGGGGGTGGATTAAAACCCTGATATTATCAAAGGGCATGTCGAAGAGCCAGTGGGCTTCAATTACTTCAAGTCCCTTGTTCATCAGGGTAGCTGAGTCAATAGTGACCTTTTTCCCCATCTGCCATGAGGGGTGCCTCAGAGCCTGCTCGATGGTGGCTTCCTCCAGTTGCTCCGGCGAGTAGTGGTGGAAGGGCCCTCCTGAGGCTGTCAGAATAAGCTGCACCGGTGGCTGGGATTCTCCCCTCAGGCACTGCCATATGGCGCTGTGCTCGCTATCAATGGGTAGAATCCGGGCAGTATTTTTAGCCTCGTTGATGATAATCTCGCCAGCCATAACTAGTGATTCCTTGTTAGCCAGGGCAACATTCTTACGCGCCCTGACCGCTGCCAGTGTTGGACTTAGCCCCGATTTGCCCGAAGTGGCGATGACCACAGTGTCTACCTGAGGATGGCGAGCAATATCTTCCGGTGGAAGCAGTTCATAATCGACGCTAACTTGAGGAAGCGGTTTCTCTTTTCCTTGATGGTAGACAAATCTGGGTTTGAACTCATTGATCTGCTTTGCCAGCAAATTGGAATTCTGCCCGGCAGCCAGACCGACGACTTGGAACCGGTGAGGCAAGGCACGGACTACCTCAAGAGTTTGCTGACCGATGGAGCCGGTTGAACCCAGGACAGCGATCCGCTTTACCGTATTACCCATATCACATAATAGTATACCACGATACCAGCGATGATAACGCTGTCTATTCGGTCAAGGGCACCGCCATGCCCTGGAAGTAGCCTGCCCGAATCTTTTACCCCCATATTACGCTTGAACAGGGACTCGACAAGGTCACCGAGCTGACCAAAAACGCTGACCAGCAAGCCCAGAACTACTGCCTGCCACCAACTGAGGGGAAGAAGGAGGGGGGTGGGTAAAATGAAAAACAGGCTGACCAGAATAGCCCCGAAGACACCGCCGATGGCTCCCTCCCAGGTCTTGCCCGGGCTGATGTTGGGCGCAAGTTTGTGCCTGCCCAGGGCTCTGCCGGTAAAAAAGGCGGCGGTGTCAGAAGCGAAGGTAGTAAACAGAGCCAGGAAGACCCAGCTTTGCCAGGTGCGGTTATGGTCAAGGTCTCTCAAGGCGACGAGATAACCTAACAGCCAGCCGATATAGAGGATGCCGGCGATTGTCCATGCCCAGCCGGCAAAAGCGTTCTCTCTCTGTGGTCGCCGGAGGAGCCAGAATAGAGGGAGCACCACGGCTGAGGTTAATAATAGCGGCAACAGCAAGCTTTCGCTAAGGCATGGCTTGAGGAAGTCTATTAACTGCGAATTGCGACTGGCAATGAGAAAAACAGTCCAGACCAGTCCAAAGCAGGTTAGCGTGGGCGCCTTTACTTTAGCGACCAGCCGGTAAAACTCAAAGGCGGCCAATCCTCCCCAGACTGCCAGCAGGATGGTAAACAGCGGCTCGCCAGACCAGACAATGGCAACAAGGAGAGGAAGCCCCCACAGTCCCGTGATTACCCTTTTCTTGAGCATAAACTACAATCCGCCGAAGCGCCTTCGCCTCCGGCTATAGGATAACAGCGCCTTGTCTATATCTTTTTTACTGAAGTCGGGCCACAGGACTCTGGTGAAGTGGTATTCACTATAGGTTGTCTGCCATATCAGAAAATTACTGAGACGGAGCTCATCACCGGTACGGATTAACAGGTCGACGTTAGGTAGACCAGCGGTATAGAGATAACTACTGAATAGCTCCTCGTTTATATCTTGGGGTGCAACACCATCAGCCACGAGACGGCGCACTGCGTCCAGTATCTCAGTGCGCCCGCCGTAGTTGAAAGCAACGCTGAGTGTCATCCTGGTGTTGTTTTTGGTCAGCTCTACCGCTCTAGTTATGGCTTGCTGTAAGTCTTCCGGGAGTTCATCGAGCCTTCCGAGGTGGCGGAGTTTGATACCCTTCTGATGAATTTCGGATAGGGTCTTATCAATGAATTCCACCAGTATCTGGAACAGGCCCTTCACCTCGTCTTCAGGGCGGCTCCAGTTTTCTGTAGAGAAACCGTAAAGGGTTACATACTTTATTGGGTATTCGTTGAGGTATTTAACCATGCGGTGCATGTTTTCTGCCCCTATCCGGTGGCCATGAAGCCTGGGCAGTCCACGCCGTTCCGCCCACCTCCCGTTACCGTCAGGTACGATGGCTATGTGGTTGGGGAGCTGAGTAAATCTTCTCGGAGTTAATGCCGTAGCCATAGTTTTGCCACTCTAATCCGGACTAGACCTCGCGGAGTTCGGCTTCCTTGTCTCGTCCCGTTTGCTCGGTATCGGCGATGAAGCTGTCAGTGAGCTTCTGTAACTGGCTTAAAGCACGCTTGTGCTCATCCTGCGATATCTCTTTATTTTTTTCCAGTTCTTTTAGTTCCTCCATAGCTTCACGCCTTAAGTTGCGTATTGAAATTCTTCTTTCTTCAACCCTCCTGCGCACCACCTTGATTAGTTCCTGTCGTCGCTCTTCGGAGAGTGGCGGGACAGTTATTCGGATTACATTCCCATCGCTAAGGGGATTTAGTCCAAGGTCAGATGTCAGGATAGCCTTTTCTATGTTACGTATACTAGCTTTGTCCCAGGGTTGGATGACGAGGAGTCTCGCTTCAGGTACCGAAATGCTGGCGATTTGGTTAAGTGGTAAAGAGGTGCCAGCATATTCTACCTTGATATGCTCGATTAAGGTTGGAGTGGCACGTCCGGTACGGATAGTGGTCAGTTCCTTTTTCAACCCCTCAACCGTCTTACGCATCTTTTCTTCAATATTCTGCAAAGTCTGGCTAGCCATATTACTTCTCACTGGATACGATAGTGCCAATAGGTTCACCGATGACGGCTCTTTCTATACTGCGCGGCGCCTGGAGGTCGAAAACAATTATCGGCAATTTATTTTCCAGGCATAGAGAGAGAGCGGTAGTATCCATTACTTCCAAACGCATGTTTAAAGCTTCAAGGTAAGTTAGTTTGTCAAACTTCTTGGCGTTGGGATTTTTAAGTGGGTCCTCACTGTAGATGCCGTCAACGTTATTCTTGGTCATAAGCAGGACTTCTGCCCCAATCTCTATGGCCCGGAGAGCGGCGGCGGTATCAGTGGTCATATATGGATTGCCAGTGCCCGCGGCAAAGATGACCACCCTGCCTTTCTCCAGATGACGAATGGCCCGGCGTCTAATGTAAGGCTCGGCAACCTGTTTAATTTCGATGGCGGTCTGAGTCCGGGTAAATACTCCCTCTCTTTCCAGTACGTCCTGGAGGGCGAGGGCATTTATTACGGTAGCCAGCATTCCGGCATAGTCAGCGGTGACCCGGTCTATCCCGTCCTTCTCAGCCTTGGCCCCGCGCCAGATGTTGCCACCGCCAACAACAATAGCTATGCCCACCCCCATTTCCATCACGCGCTTAATCTGCTTGGCAATTTTGCTTAGAGTAGAGGCATCAATACCGTAATTTTTTTTGCCGGCAAAGGCCTCTCCGCTAAGTTTGAGTAAAACACGCTTATACTTGGTTGCAGCCACGGCCCTTCTTTTAGCACCTTCTTAGCGGGATTTACTGCTCTCCTAGCTCGAACCTGACGAATCTGCTTACCTTGATGTTCTCTCCCACTTTGGCGATTGTTTGGTTGATAGTATCTTGAACGGTCATACTGGGGTTCTTAATATAGGGTTGGAGAAGCAGGCAGGCTGTCTGAGCTTCAATATCAGCTCCCTCCGGTATTTCTTCTGGTGAGATAAATTTAGGGGACATAGCGGCTACCTGCATTGCCAGGCTATGGGACAGTTCTTTGAGTTCGTCGGTGCGGGCGGCAAAGTCAGTCTCGCAATTCACTTCAACCATCGCCCCGATACGCCCGCCGGTGTGAATGTAGGCTTCAATCCGTCCTTCAGAAGTTGAACGCTTACTCTTTTTTTCTGCCTTGAAAAGGTTCCGCTGTTTTAGAATCTCGAGGGCCTTTTCCATAATCCCTTCTGCTTCAATCAGGGCTTTCCGGCAGTCCATAACGCCAGCCCCTGATTGTTCTCTGAGTTCCTTCACCTTATCTATCGAGATTTTCAACTTTTCCTCCTTGATTCATTTATCATCAGGAGTGAAAATAATCGGCTCGGTGGTTTCGGTGGCTTCACCTTCTTTTGGGCTCTCTGATGGTCCTTCGCCCGTGGTAACCGGGGCGTGGCCAGTGGTGCCTTCAATAACGGCATCGGCGATCTTGCTGCATATTAGTTTGATAGCTCTAATGGCATCGTCATTAGCTGGAATAGGATAGTCTATCTCGTCAGGGTTGCAGCTGGTATCGACTATAGCCACAACTGGTATGCCTACCCGCTTGGCTTCAGCTAGAGCGATCCTTTCCTTCGGCGGGTCGACAATGAATAGCGCCGCCGGTAGGCTGGTCATCTCTTTGAAACCGCCCATCTGCCGATTAAGGCGGGCGATTTCCTTCTCCAGTTTGAGGGCTTCTTTTTTGGGCAGGTGATTAAACTCTCCCCTGGCTTGCTGGTCTTCCAGACGGACTAGGTGATCGATGCGAGCCTGAATAGTGGCAAAATTAGTCAGCACCCCTCCTATCCAGCGCTGGTTGACATAATACATACCACACCTCTTGGCTTCTTCTTCCACAGCTTGCTGAGCCTGTTTCTTGGTGCCGACGAAAAGTATCTTGCCACCCTCAGCTGTCACCTGGCGGATAAACTCGCAGGCTTTTTCCAGCATAGTGACCGTCTGCTCCAGGTCAATGATATGAATGCCCTCGCGCTTGGTGAAGATATATTTCTTCATACGAGGGTGCCAGCGGCTGGCCTGGTGCCCAAAGTGAGCCCCGGCTTCCAAAAGCTGTTTAACCGAAACGGTTTCGGGCAAGTTTATCTTCCTTTCTAGGTATTAACTAACCAAAGCATAAGAAGTATAGCATATAACGTAAGGGGTCAGCAATATCAAAGCTAATACGGTTTTTCCCTCGGCTTCTATGGCGACCATTTTTCTACTGGGACTAAAGACTCTGCTAAGAAAGGGCTATCCCGGAAATAATTGACAAGACTTCTCATTGCCATTATGATAGGGGACACGGGCGGTTAAGGACCAAGGGATGCAAATCAGGAAAACATATAAAGGGGTAAATCCTGAGCTACTCTATCATGAGGCAAGAGATTTCGCTCTGAAACAGGGAGCGGTTGTCGGCGATGCCAGGATAGAAACATATTCCCTGGCTACTGACTCGTCATCCTTCATCTCACGTGGCACGCTGATTTTCAAGATGCTTGACGAGTCAAGCCGGACTGAGAAAGAGTGCCTCAGTGTCCATATTGTAGGTTCGGCCAAGGGAGAGACAAAATTAATGCTTGACATAATAGATGAGAAGCTGTTTCCCCAGCAGAAGCTGTCGGCTTTGCAGGAAGACCTGGACTTCATTTTTGGCCCCTATGAAGTGAAGCCCCGTTAAGAGCCAAGCCAGAATTTGTAAAAGTTTGGCAACCTCACCTCCTGTACCCCCCTCTCCTTGAAAAGGAGAGGGGGAAGAGTTTATAAGAGGGACTTCGTCCCTCTTTGACGCCCTATGGATAAAGAGACAGACTTCGCTTCTTTCTTGGGGAGTGTAAGAGGGGCGTTAGCCCCTCTTAAAAATGAATTCCCTCTTCCTTTAATAAGGGAAGGGGGCTAGGCAGGTTCCCAGAAAAATCTAGGATTTTTCTGGGAACCTCAGGGGGATAGGTTGTTGATTCAGGATAGTCCCCTTAAGTAACTGTCTATGGAAGCAGCGGCTCGCTTGCCAGCTCCCATCGCACTAATGACGGTGGCGGCGCCGGTGACTATGTCTCCGCCAGCCCAGACCTTTGGCTTGGTGGTCTTACCGGTAACCTCGTCAGCTACTATAGTTCCCCGCCGTGTGGTTTCAAGACCTTCGGTGGTCTGAGCGATAAGAGGGTTGGGGTTGTTACCTAAGGCTACAATGACGGTATCAACATTCATTAGGAACTCACTGCCTGGTTTGGGTACAGGGCGGCGGCGTCCGCTTTCATCAGGCTCACCAAGCTCCATTTGAATACACTCCATAGCCATAACCCAGCCCCGACCATTGCCAAGAAAACCGGTGGGGTTGGTCAAGAACTTAAAAACAATGCCCTCTTCCATGGCGTTTTCTACTTCTTCTCGACGAGCTGGCATTTCTGCTTCAGACCGCCGATAGATGATGTATACCTCTCTGGCTCCAAGTCTGAGGGCACACCGGGCTGAATCCATAGCTACGTTGCCGCCCCCTACGACGGCTACCCTTTTCCCTATTGTAATCGGAGTATCATACTCCGGGAAAAGATAGCCTTTCATCAGGATAGTTCGGGTGAGGAATTCGTTAGCGGAATAGATGCCGCAGAGGTTCTCGCCCGGAGCATTTAGAAATATAGGTGCTCCGGCGCCGGTGCCCAGGAAAACGGCGTCGTAGCCGTTGCTCAGCAGCTCGTCTACAGTATTAATCCTGCCTATCACGCTGTCCAGCTTGAGTTCTACTCCCAGAGAACTAACGTAGTCAACTTCAGCCTGGACAATTTCTTTAGGCAATCTAAATTCAGGGATGCCATACATCAGTACCCCGCCGGCGACGTGCAGCGCCTCAAAAATGGTAACCCTGTGACCGAGCTTGGCTAAATCAGCCGCTGCAGTCAGTCCGGCTGGTCCTGAACCGACTACCGCCACCCGTTTACCGGATGGTGGGGCTGGGTCTATTGCTGAGTGGACTGCCTGCTTATTGGCTCGCTCCCAGTCAGCCACATATCGCTCCAGGCGACCAATAGCTATGGGTGCCTGCTTTTTAGCTAGCGTGCAGCTAGCTTCACATTGTGTCTCCTGAGGGCAGACCCGCCCACAGATACCAGGCAGGCTATTCTTATTCTTAAGTATCTTTACTGCTTCAGGCATATTACTGTCAACGATAGCCTTGATAAAATCAGGGATGTCTACCCCCACTGGGCAACCTTCGGTGCAGGGGCGCTTGGGACACTGGAGACAGCGGCTTGCTTCTTCCCTAGCCTGTTCCAGATTGTAACCCAGAGCCACCTCATTAAAATTCCTGCGTCGAACTTTTGGGTCCTGTCTTGGCATTGGTACACGGTTTAGATTCAATTTTGGCACGAGTATTTCTCCTGTCCGGACTCACCATTGAGCACAATTGCGACATTGATACTGCAGTCTCGGTTGCATATCGCCGGAATAGGTGCACCGGCGAGCCATGAGTGAATACCAGTCAACTTCATGGGCATCGAACGCTGGCCCATCAACACAGGCGAATCTCGTGGTATTACCCACGGTTACCCGGCAGCAGCCACACATCCCGGTGCCATCAACCATAATCGGGTTCAGGCTGGCAATTGTCTTGACCCCGAAGGGCTTACTAATGGCGGCGACAAGCTTCATCACACAGGTAGGACCGACGGTGATAACGAGGTCAACCTTCTTGTTATTAAGAACCTCCTTGAGCGGCTCGATAATAAAGCCATCGTGGCCGAATGAGATGTCGCCGGTGACTATTATTAACTCGTTACTCAAGCTTCCCAACTGCTTCTCGCCAAAGAGTGTTTCTCTGTTCGGTGCCCTTATGATTGAGATGATGGTATTTCCAGCTTCCTTGAGAGCGCGCACCACTGGCACGATAGTGGCTACTGAGTATCCTCCGACGACACAGACGACGGTACCAAACTTCTCAATATGGGCAGGCAAGCCCAGCGGTCCAACAAAATTGGTGATAAAGTCGCCTTCCTTCAACATCGCCAGCTTGGAAGTTGTCTTCCCTACCTTGTTGAAGACGACGGTAATGCTACCCTCATCGCGGTTCCAGTCAGCGATAGTAAGAGGAATGCGTTCTCCTTTCTCATCTACCCTGACAATAACGAACTGTCCAGCTTGAGCCTTTTTGGCGATAGAAGGTGCCTCTATCTTAAAGAGATGGATATTGGGAGCTAGGTCTTGTCTCAGTAATATCTTATACAACTGCTTGTTGCCTTAATTATAGTTTAATTATATTATTATGGTCTAATGCATCAGGCGTGTCAAGCTATCCAGATTGGGATTGTTTATCTTTCTTGTTGTGTGGTATAATGCTTCAGAGAATTTCTTAGGGAGAACGGATGGCGTCGGATAAAGTATTAACAGAAGAAGGCGGGCAGTTGCGCGACTACGAATTGGTATTTATTACTAATCCCGAGCTTGCCGCAGAGAAATTTGAAGCTACGATTGATAACGTATGTCGGTTTATCACCGGGAAGGGGGGCGTTGTTTCCGATGTAGAACGGTGGGGTAAGAGGAAGCTAGCCTATCCGATAAGGCATTTTATGGAGGGCAACTATGTGTTGACTCGGTTCAAGTTAAAGCCGGCATTCGGTAAGGAGCTGGAAGCGAATCTCAGGATTTCTGAGGAAGTTCTACGGCACCTGTTGATAAGACTGAATAGTTAAAGCAGGAGGGAAGCTCTTTCCTGTGGCGCTTGGGGAGAGCGAAGGAGCTTGGAGACGATGGTAAGCGTAAATAGAATAATAATAATTGGTAATCTTGGTAGCGACCCTGAGATGCGCTTTACCCCTAGTGGCAGACCCGTAACTTCATTTCGAGTTGCCACCAATCACAGGTATACTACTTCGGAGGGTGAGCGCAGAGAGGAGACGGAATGGTTTACTGTGGTTACCTGGGGTAAGCTGGCGGAACAATGCAACCAATATCTGACTAAGGGCCGGCTCGTTTATGTCGAGGGTAGGCTACGCACGAACACCTGGGAGGGTCAGGACGGGCAAAAGCATTATCGGAACGAAATAGTAGCCGATAGAGTGAGCTTTCTTGACCGGCAGGCAGTGGCTCCTCTTCCTGAAGAGAAGGCTGGTGAAGCCGGGGTTGATGAATTGGAGCCGGAGGACATTCCCTTTTAATGTTTAATGGAAGTCGGAGTTAGCCGAGCCGAGAAGGAGTTTGTAAGCGGTGCCAAAACCAAAAGCTAGCCAAACAAAGAGTACCAAGTGGAGCAAACCAGGGTATGTCCCTAAGCGTAAGGTTTGTTCCTTTTGTGCCGATAAGGTCAAGGAGATAGACTATAAAGACCCTGAGAAGTTAAGTGCTTACATATCTGATAGAGCCAAGATATTGCCGCGTCGTAGGACTGGCACTTGTGCCAAGCATCAGCGTATCTTAGCTACAGCGATAAAGAGAGCCCGACACTTAGCTTTGTTGCCATTTGTGCCAGCTCACATACGCAAGATGGGGAGCGGTAGCATAGGTGGTTAGTTTAACAGACTAAGGGTTTTTCCTCCTCTCTTTGTCCGCATTTCAATTGAGGGGTTAGAATGCCAAAGAGGACTTATCAACCGAAGAAAATTCCGCGTAAGCGTGAGCACGGCTTTTTGAAGAGAATGAGTACCCGAGGCGGGCGGGCTGTCTTAAGGGCCAGGCGGCTTAAGGGTCGTAAACGATTGACGGTAGTTTGAGGCTAAGACAATGCCTTTAGCGGTGACCTTGGGAAAGGGAGCGATGAGGGGAGAAGAATACCTTACCAGGCCGCAACAATACGCATTAGTATATCGCATGGGTAGCTCGTGGGCGTCTAATTTGGTCGTAATGAAGGCTTTACCTAATGGTCTTACTTTGTCCCGGTATGGCTTCTCGGTTAGCCAGCGGGTGGGGAAGGCGGTAACGAGAAACAGGGTAAAGCGTCTGCTTCGTGAAATCCTGCGAGTAATGCCGCTTAAATCAGCCTGGGATATCATGTTTATCGTCCGTCCCGCGGCAGCTACCGCCGATTATGCTACTCTTAGGCGGACTGTTGAGAACTTGCTATCTCGTGCCGGCTTACTGGAGACCGGGGGAAAACCCGGTTGCCTGGCGGAGGTTAAAGCCGGAAATGCTTCAGGACATCCGCCCTAAGGCAAATAGTTAAGGAATATGAAAAGGTTTGTTTTGGGACTGATCAGGCTCTATCAGTTGACCCTATCTCAGGTTATGCCACCTTCCTGCCGTTTCATCCCGACCTGTTCCCAGTATACTTATGAGGCTATCACCAGATATGGTCTTCTTAAAGGGGGGTGGCTGGGGATGAAACGCATCGCTTGTTGCCATCCCTTTCACCCTGGTGGGTATGACCCTGTGCCGTGATACCCGGTTAGCGTGAATAAATGGGGACCAGATACAGTACAAAATTAGTCCTCCTGACATCATTCCTGGCGCTTATTTTCCTCCTGAGCGGGCTAGCCTTTTCTGGCTGTACTGCGGGAGCGGCTATCTCTAGCGGGTGGTCGGGCGTCGTCATAGATAATGACGTTCTGTTTGTCGGTTCTATGGGGGGCAAGCTTGTTGCGGCAAATACCACAGACGGGCGCCTTTTGTGGGAAGTGGTTCTGGAAAGCCCAGTTTCGGCGCAGGGTGGGTTTGGCTGTGCCCCGGCACCTAAAGCGGTAGCTATCTATAGCTCTCCAGCCGTAGCCAGGGATTTGGTCTATGTTGGTGGCTATAACGGTATAGTTTATGCCTTTGCTGTTGGTAGGGATGAACCAAGGTGGGTATATCCTCGCCAGGGTACCCTCGAAGGAAATATTGTTGGTGGGCTTGTGGTTGCTGGGGATAAAGTATATTTCGGTTGTGCTGACGGCAGGGTCTATGCGCTGGATGCGGCTGACGGTTATAAGGAAGATGGATGGCCGTTTGAGGCTGGGGGCAAAGTCTGGTCAACCCCGGCTATTAACGAAGACACGCTATATATCGGTTCTTTTGATAAGAAACTCTATGCCCTGAATGCCACCGATGGCAGTAAAAAGTGGGAGTTTGAGACGGAAGGGGCTATTGTCTCCACCCCCCTGGTTGACGATAATACGGTCTATTTCGGCTCTTTTGACCGTTATCTTTACGCCGTAGATGCTACCCGTGGTAGTCTGAAGTGGAAATTCCTGGCAGATAACTGGTTCTGGGCTAAGGCGGCGGTCTATAATAATACTATCTATGCCGCCTGTCTTGATGGCAAGGTTTATGCCCTCGATGCTGAAAGCGGCAGTAAGCAGGTTGAGTATGACCTGGGGAGTCCCATTTGCTCGTCCCCGGTTCTGGTTGATGACTTGCTTATTGTGGCTACGGAGGAAGGAGCAATATACGCCATAGATACTGACAGCCATCAGCAAAGGCAATTGGCTAATCTGGGGGAGAAAATATATGCTCCTCTCAGTGCCAATCAGGGCAGGGTGTATATCCATACCCGCACCGATGCCCTCTATGGAATAGATGCCCAATCAGGAGCTAAGCTATGGAGCGTTTCGTTGAAAAGTGCGCCACCGCCATCACAACAGTCATCCAGCGCCACGAACTGGGGGCTCATCATTGGCATTCTTGCTGGTGGCATTGTTTTGATAATAGTTTTTCAGGCGCTGCGCCGGCGTAGCGCCTGAGTGAGGTAGATTCCGTTGGAGTGGATTGGGTATATCTGGGACCTGATTATCTTGGACCCGCTGATAAACGTTCTTATTATGGTGTCCAGCTATCTATTCAATAGCTTCGGGCTCGCTATTATTGTGCTAACTATCATTGTGAACCTTTTGATGTATCCTCTTACCCAAAAGCAACTCAAGGCGAGTAAAGCCATGCAATCACTTCAGGCTGAAATTGCTGAAGTCCGTAAGAAGTACGCTAAAGACAGACAAAAGGCGGCCCAGGAGCAGATGAGGCTGATGAGGCAGTCGGGGGTGAGTCCGGCTGGCTGCCTCCTACCTATTCTGGTTCAGATGCCGGTCTGGATAGCCCTCTACCAGTCAATTCTTCGGCTGTTAGCCACAGCTCCGGAGGGTTTTTTAAACCTCTCCCAGCGTCTTTATACTTCTTGGTCATCCGTCTTTTCTTCCGTACCCTTGGAGAATCATTTCCTCTGGTTAGACCTAGCGGCACCCGATTTGTTGCTGGCAATCCTGGTTGGGGGCACGCAGTGGGTGCAGCAGAAGATGGTGACGCCAGCCACCGATGACCCTCAACAGCGGGCACAGAACCAGATGATGCTGTGGATGATGCCGCTAATGTTTGCTTTCATGGCTATGTCATTTCCTAGTGGTCTGGCTCTCTACTGGGTGACCTCCACCGCTATCAGAATCGTTCTGCAGTATTTTGTTACCGGGTGGGGAGGGCTGTTTCCACAGGCGACTGGAAGCAAAGTCACTAAAGATAAAGAAACTAAAGGGCGTGAAACTCGACAGGAGAAACCTTCAACGGAGGCCGGTACTGTTGTAGAGACGAGTTCCGCCCGGAAAGAAGGGTTAGGATATGGAGAGTCTGGAGATAAGCGGCAAGACCGTAGAGGAAGCCATCGAACGAGCCCTAGAGCGATTAGGCGTCAGTCGGGAGGAGGTAGAAGTCACCGTCGTAAGGGAAGGTAGGTCTGGTATCCTGGGTCTGGGTGCTGAGGAAGCGTTGGTCAGGGTGAGAGTATTGGCACCGGCACCCAAGAAAGGGAGTGACGTCGCTGAGTTTGCCAAGGGTATCCTGGAGAAGCTGCTCGATTTGCTGGGAGTGACCGCCTTTGTAACCGTTCAGACCCAGCCAATTCTTGTTGTTAAGGAAGAAGAGACTGCTTCTATTGTAATGAATGTGAAGGGTGACGACCTGGGTATTCTGATTGGACGGCGGGGGCAGACTCTTTCTTCTTTGCAGTATATCGTCAGGCTAATTGTGGGTCACCAGACCAAGGCTTGGGTGCCGATAATTATTGATGTGGAAGGTTATAAACAGCGCCGCTATCGGGCGCTTCAGGTTTTTGCCCGGCAAATGGCGGAACAGGTGAAGAGCCGGGGAATCCCTTTTACCCTTGAACCAATGTCGGCTTACGAGAGGCGAATCATCCATCTGGCCCTGGCTGACCATCCTGATGTTACCACCGAGAGCATTGGTCAAGGTGAGTCTCGCCGGGTGGTTATATTACCAAAGAAGACCTAGTTGATTTATTTTCTGAGATATGCTAACCTTTATCTGAAAAAGGCTGTGACGGAGAAGAGTAAGGGGGACAAGGACACTCAGCGAGTCTGGTAGGGTGCAAGCAGATGTGTCTGACCCTCTGAAAATCCCTCCTGAGCCGCCAACCGAACGGTGGACCAGACGAAGGTCTGCCTAGTAGACTTGGTCGGTTACGTCAACCGTTATCCCAGACGAGGGCATAGGTTTGTGCCCTGGAAGAGTGCCCTGATAACATCGGGGAAATAGGGTGGTACCACGGGAGTTGTTAAGTCTCGTCCCTATCAGACGAGACTTAAATTTTTTATAGTGAGGTCTTAGATGTTTCGTCCGGTAGGCAGTAGGGTGAATTTCCCGCAGATTGAGGAAAGTATACTTGGTTTCTGGAAGGATAGGAAAGTCTTTCAACAGAGTGTAGACAGGCGTCGGGGTGCGGCTCACTTCGTATTATATGAGGGACCGCCGACAGCTAATGGCAGTCCCGGTCTGCACTTCGCCATGCCCCGTGTCATCAAGGATATTATCCCCCGCTACAAGGCGATGAAGGGTTTTTATACCCCGCGTATCGGCGGATGGGATACGCATGGCTTACCGGTGGAGCTGGAGATAGAAAGAGAGCTGGGTTTATCCAGCAAATCGCAGATTGAGGAATACGGTATCGAGCGGTTTAATGCCCTTTGCCGTCAGAGCGTTCTTCGCTACATCAAGGAATTTGAGGAGATGACGGAGCGCATTGCCTTCTGGGTGGATATGGAGCGTGCCTATGTTACTATGGATAACAGCTATATTGAGACCTGCTGGTGGGCGCTCAAGCAGATGTGGGACAAGGGACTTATCTATCAGGGCTATAAGGTTACCCCACACTGTCCCCGCTGTGAGACCTCACTGAGTTCCCACGAGGTTGCCCAGGGCTACCGGGATGATGTTGAAGACCCTTCGGTTTATATAAAGTTCAGGGTATCGGAGAGGTCATCAGGTAATTTTCCTTCGGATAAGCCGGTATATCTTCTGGCGTGGACAACTACTCCCTGGACACTGCCGGGGAATACTGCTCTGGCAATTGCGGCGGATGCTGAATACTCGGTAGTTGAGTTAGACAGCGAGTATCTTATTCTGGCTTCAGCCCTGCTGGGGGTAACGGTATCTGATGGCTATAAGGTGGTGAACAAATTGGAAGGGAGGGAACTGGTAGGGGTACGCTATGAGCCATTATTTAATCCCCATGATTTCAATGTGGAGCGGAGACGATTTGGAGTGTCGTCAGAGCTCTCACCGCAGAAGCCTGAAAAAGGCTTGACCTATCCAGTGATTGCTGGCGATTTTGTCTCTCTGGAAGAAGGGACGGGAATAGTGCATATTGCCCCGGCTTATGGGGAAGTTGACTATGAAGCTGGAAAGGAACAGGGCTTGGACTTTGTCCACGTGGTAGATTTGCGGGGTAAAATCATCGGCAGTTACCCTTTTTCTGGTTTGTTTGTCAAAGATGCTGACCCGCTGGTGCTCAAAGATTTGGCAGAAAGGGGGCTGCTCTACCGCAGTGAGACGATTCGCCATACCTATCCCTTCTGCTGGCGTTGCGCTGCGCCTCTCCTCTACTACGCCAAGCAGACCTGGTACATCCGGACGACAGCCGTGAAAGAAAGGCTCATTACCGGTAACCGGGAGATAAACTGGTATCCGGAACATATTAAGTACGGGCGCTTTGGCGACTGGCTGGAGAATAATGTTGACTGGGCTTTATCCCGGGAGCGCTACTGGGGCACTCCTCTGCCTGTCTGGCAGTGTGAATCCTGTGGCAATACTGAGTGCCTCGGCGGTGTTGACGAACTCAAGGGTAAGCCTAATGTCAGCGGACTTACGGAGCCTCTTGATTTGCACCGTCCCTTTGTTGATGGGGTAACTTATACCTGCTCAAAGTGTGGGGCTGTGATGCGGCGGGTGCCGGAGGTGATTGACTGCTGGTTTGATTCTGGGGCGATGCCTATAGCCCAGTGGCACTATCCGTTCGAGAACAAGACGATGCTTGAGGACGGAAGATTTCCTGCCGACTATATCTGTGAGGCGGTTGACCAGACCCGCGGCTGGTTTTACAGTCTGCACGCTATATCCACGCTCCTCTTCGGCCGTCCCTGTTTCAAGAATGTCATCTGCCACGGACTCATCCTCGATGCCAAGGGTGAGAAAATGAGCAAGTCCAAGGGGAACGTAGTCGACCTGAAGACGGTAATAGATAAATACGGTGCTGATGCCCTGCGCTGGTACCTATATACGGCGGTGCCGATGGGCAACTCGATACGCTTTGATGAGGCGGCTATTGCTGAGACATCCCGCCGTTTCCTGATGACCCTCTGGAATGTTTACTCCTTCTTCGTTACCTATGCCAATATCGATAAGTTCGTCCCTGACCCTGAGCAGCCCTTGCTGGTTGAGTCGGAGCTTGACCGCTGGATTCTCTCCGAGCTTAACCAGCTTATCGTTGATGTAGATACGGCTCTGAACCGGTATGACCCCAGGGGCGGCGGTCGGCAGATTGCTAGCTTTGTTGATGAGCTATCCAACTGGTATGTGCGTAGAAGCCGGCGGCGGTTCTGGAAGAGTGAGAACGATGCCGATAAGCTGTCAGCCTATAATACCCTTTACGAATGTCTGGTTACGCTGTCAAAACTGCTGGCTCCCTTTACTCCGTTTCTGGCGGAGGAGTTATATCAAAACTTGGTATGCTCTGTGTTCCCTGAGGCCCCGGAGAGCGTCCACCTGACTGATTTTCCGGTGGCTGATGAGCAAAAGATTGACCGGAGGCTGTCTGAAGATATCCGGCTGGCAATGAAAGTCTCAAGTCTGGCTCGGGCAGCACGAAGTAAAGCTGGTATCAAGGTGAGGCAGCCTTTAGCTCGGCTCTTCGTAAAGACTGGTTCGAGGGTACAGAGCGAAGCTCTTGAACGCTTGGAGTCCCAGGTACTGGAAGAGGTCAATGTGCAAACGCTGGAAATTGTGGACGACCCTGAGCTGGTATTGGAAAGGGTAAAATTCGGCCAATTAGCTGAAGAAGGAGAGATTATCGTAGTGTTGGATACTAGTATTTCTCCCGAGCTTGAGGCAGAGGGGATGGCACGGGAGATTGTTCACCGCTTGCAGACGATGCGCCGCTCGGCTGGATTTGACATTGCTGACCATATTGAAACCTACTATGAAGGTGACGATTACATCAGGAAAGTAATGGGGAACAGGGAACTTGCCGATTATATCAAGCAGGAAACGCTATCGCAGCAACTCGTCGAAGGATTGCCGGAAAAGGTTGACTTTAAGGAAACCCACAGATTAGGTAGCCATAGTGTGTTACTGGGGGTGAGAAGGCTCGGGTGACTTATGAGGGTGGCGGGCTTTCAATCAGGGTAGCGCTGGTAGTCCTCTGACTCTGACCCCGCCAGTAGGTTATGTCTACGTTCTGTCCTATTTGAGCGGAGCGTATCGCCTGTATTAAATCATCAACCGTGGCTATCTCCTTACCGGCAAAGCTGGTGATGACATCGCCGGCTCTTAATCCAGCCTTATCAGCTGGACTACCAGAAGCCACATTGACGACAAAAGCCCCTTTATCAACTGAAAGGTTGTACCTGAGAATCACAAACTGGTTGACGGGGTAGAGGCTTACCCCGAGCCAGGGACGAACCACATAGCCAATCTTAATCAACTGCTCGATAACTGGAGCTGCTTCCTGACTGCTTATGGCATAGCCTGTGGCCTCAACACCTGTGGCGGCAATCTTGGCGCTGGTGATGCCAATTACCTCTCCAGCCATATTGACGAGCGGTCCACCGCTATTACCCGGATTAATGGTGGCGCTGGTGTCAATAAGATTATATAGGGTTTGCCCCTGCTCCACCTGGAGTGAAACCCCTATACTGCTGACTATTCCCGCCGTGGCTCTTATCCCCTTACCCAGCGAATTACCAATAGCTACTACCCAATCGCCAATTCTTAATTTAGAGGAATCCCCTAAAATAGCTGCGGGCAGGTTTGTGGCATCAATTCTGAGTATGGCTAAATCGGTTAGCGGGTCGGTGGCTACCGTTTTTGTATCTACTGGGAAGGTTCTGCCATCGTCCAGGGTTACGGTGATGCTATCAGCCCCTTGGACAACGTGGTTATTGGTGACGATAATCCCGTCTTCTCTTACAATCCAACCTGAACCGGCACCCTCCTGGGTGCGCGGACGATTGAAAATATCATAGCCGGTGACTTTAATGCTGATGGCGACTACCGAAGGCTTGACCTTGGCGACGACATCGGCAATGCTGGGTAGGGTCAGACC
>DAOUCV010000046.1:0-9232 GCA_034432095.1 Dehalococcoidales bacterium | reverse complement strand
CCTGGTGATAGCCTCCTGCGCCCCGAAGGAAGAAGAGAAGAAGGCGGAAGAAGAGAAAGCCGCCGTAAAAGTGGAAAAAGAGGCGGCGGAGAAGGTGGTAAAGGAAGAGGTGGTGGCACCGGCTCCGGAGGTGCCAAAGTATGGGGGCACGCTTAACCTGGTCGCAGCTAGTGAATACTGGGATTTGCTGGCTCTGGGCAAGGGGCTTCCCCACATGCTAGCTTTTAACAGGCTCTGGGATGGCGACTGGGCAAAGGGGCCCGCTGGTGGCTACGGTACCAATGAGTGCCGCTGGGATGACATGACCAACCTTTTCTACCTCAAGACAGGCTTTCTCGCCGAGAGCTGGCGCTTTGAGGTTGATTCTAAAGCAGGAACGGTCACTACCATCTTCAAGATTCGCCAGGGGGTACACTATGCGCAGACGGGTACCGAAGCTGGACGGCTGGTCAACGGGCGGGAAGTAACCGCCGACGATGTTGCCTACAATCTGACCCTGTTTAACAATGACATTAACACCATGAACTACCGGTTCTTCAGTTACCTAATAAAGGGGATTGAGGCAAAGAAGACCGGCCCGTGGGAGGTTAGCATCACCCATCCGATTTCGGAACATCTGAGTAACATCATGCGCATCGTCGATAATAATCTCATATTCCCGCCGGAGCTATACAAGAAATACGGAACTGATATGAGTAACTGGAAAAACTCGGTTGGCACCGGGCCATACATCATTACTGATAGCGTTCCTAGTAACATGACGACGCTGGAGAGGAACCCCAACTACTATTTTAAGGACCCGGTAGGCCCGGGAAAGGGCAACCAGCTACCCTACATCGAAAAGGTCAAGGTTGCCGTCATACCCGACCTGTCTACCCAGCAAGCCGCCCTGCGGACGGGTGCTATTGACCAGCTGGGCGGTTTTACTCTGACTGACAAAGACACTATGCTTAGGCAAGTTCCAAAGTTGAAGGTAGCACAGATAGGCGGGGGGTTCATTTCGCCGGCGTATATGAGGGTGGACCGGCCGCCGTTTGACAACATCAAAGTCCGCCGAGCAATGATGATGGCCATCAACCTTGACGAGATAAACAAGAGCTTATACGCTGGTCTGGGAACCTATCCGACCTGGCCATACTACTACACCGGGGCATATAAAGACCTCTACCTTTCTCTTGACGACCCGGCATGCCCCGACTCAGTCAAGGAACTCTTTACCTATAATCCGGAGAAGGCAAAGCAGCTCCTGAAAGAGGCCGGCTATCCCAACGGCTTTAAGACACAAATTACGCTCACTTCTGCGTATGTGGACTACTACACGATAATCCAGGAGTACCTGAAAAAGGTGGGAGTTACCATGGAATTCAGGATAGTCGTTGACTATGCCGCACTCATGGGTGTCGCACAGCAACGGGACTACGAGATGATTGCCCCAGGAGTCTCTCCCCCGGCTACCTATCCTGAGCAGTACCAGTATACCGGAACAAGCTATATTAACGGTGCTATCCTTAACGACCCCTATGTCAACGAAATGGCTCAGAAGGCTCGAGTGCTTGCCGTAACAGACCAGCGCGCCGCTATGAAGGTAACCAAAGAACTGCAGCCATACCTCCAGGACCTGGCCCTTTGTCTCCAGACTATTAGATGGCCCTTGTACACCTTATGGTGGCCCTGGCTAAAGAACTACTCCGGTGAGTCAAATGTCGGCTATTTTTCGATGGGCCTCTGGGTGCCGTACGTCTGGATTGACCAGGGCCTGAAGAAGTCCATGGGCTACTAAGCCTGCCAGATAGAGACAGTCAAAGAGAAAAACGGGGCTGGAGGGTTCAAACCCTCCAGCCCCGTTAATTTATTTAAACACTTACTCGCTTGACAATAAGTATACAGCACCGCTTATAATAGGCTAATTTGAACCGGAAGCTAGCAACTTTTCCAACGTTCTAAGGGTTGTCACCCGTAAGAAGACCAAAACTAAGCTTTACCCGCAATCATATAGTCTTCTTCCAACCTTTGACGAGTAACCGATTAGATAAAGGGGGATTATCTTGGAGTATTTCTTAACTGAGCAGCAGAAAGAAATTAAGAAGCTGGTACGAACGATTGCCGAAGAGAAGATACTGCCAGTGCGAGCTGAGCTTGATGAGAAGGAAGAGTTCCCTTGGGAAATAATGAAGTATCTTGCGGCCAGCGATATCTTCCGTGTCTTTATCCCGGAAAAGTATGAAGGTCTGGGAGGGGGCTGTCTTGACCTCTGTCTGGTTATAGAAGAGTTAAGCCGGGTCTGTAGTGGGGTGGCTCTCTGCTATGCCGCTACTTCTCTGGGCACGGTGGCTTTAATATTATACGGGACTGAAGAGCAAAAGCAGAAATACCTGCCAGATATTGCCGCAGGTCGGAAACTGGCTGCCTTTGCCATAACCGAGGCGACAGCCGGCAGTGACGCCGGCGCAATAAAAACTACCGCCCGCCGTGAAAAGGACGGCTATGTCATCAACGGAACCAAGCAGTTTATCAGTAATGCTGGTGAAGCCGAGATATATACTGTTATCGCCCTGACTGACAAGTCAAAAGGCCCCCGCGGTGCCAGTGCTTTCATTGTCGAGAAAGGTACCCCCGGCTTCTCCTTCGGTAGAAAGGAGAAGAAAATGGGTATTCGCGCCTCGGCAACAAGAGAACTGGTCTTTGAAGACTGTTTCGTCCCCAAGGAGAATTTAATCGGTGGGGAGGGAATGGGGTTCATCATAACGCTAAAGGTGTTTGACCAATCACGCCCGGGCATAGGAGCCCAAGCCGTTGGCATAGCTCAGGGAGCTCTGGAAGCAGCCATAGATTACGCCCGGCAGCGCATCCAGTTTGGGCACCCAATCATTGCCCTGCCTGCCATCCAGATTAAGCTAGCTGATATGGCTATTCAGGTAGAAGCAGCTAGGGCGCTGACCTACGCCGTTGCCCGAATGATAGATAGCGGAGCCAAGAACTTTACCGGGGAATCAGCTATGGTCAAGGTCTTCGCCTCAGATGTAGCGATGAAAGTTACTACCGAAGCCGTGCAGGTTTTTGGCGGTGTCGGCTACATGCGTGATTACCCGGTTGAGAAAATGATGAGAGATGCCAAAATTACTCAGATATATGAAGGCACCAATGAAGTCCTGCGAGAGACCATCGCCCTTGAACTAAGAAAGAGAAAGACTAAAGACTAATAAATTGGGTAAAGGGCTTCCCGGGATTCATCATCCCGCTGTAGCGAGGGTAAGCAACCGAAGACGGTCACCGTCCCTAAGCTTGAGTTGGTCGTTATCAAAGTAAAAGCGCCCGTTGATATTGAATATGTAGCGCTCCATCAGCCGGTCTTCCCCCGCACGAATAACCGTCCCTTCCAGTGCCGGGACTTCGCGCCTGAGCGCGGCAATAACATCGCCTAGGCTAGCTCCATCCTCGACCTTAACCTCCACCTCCCGCCGCCCGGCTATCTCACACGGTAGACCAAACATCTCCACAACGTACCTGACCATAGCTCGATGGTTCCCTCCCTTTTATTCTACCGTCTACCTTCTTAATAGTCAATTTTATGCCAGTTACCTTCATCGGCTGGGAGCTGCCAATAGGGCAATAAATCCCAGCCGATGAAGGTTTCTCTACAGCTAGAGTTCCCGCGCTATTATTACGGAGGTCCCATTCCGGGCATTGCCTGCGGTGGCCAGAGCTCGTCGGCTACATCCTTCAGACCCAGTGAAAGGAGTTTATTCCGGCTCGGCTTGGTGGTTATCCGGTCCCAGTCCAGGGCACCAAGACACCAGTACACTTGGGCCTCAAGGTCAGCCGTTACGCCAGCGAGCGGGCCCTCCTTCTGAGGAGGTCTGCCGATTATCCTGGGGTGCACCTTCCATTTCAGAGGATTGATGCCTTCGCGGAGATTAAAGACGTGCCTCATATTGGCAATTCTTTCTCCACACTTCAGCAGCTCTTCCAAGGAGCGCTCCCAACCAGTCACGGCACTCATAAACTCCACCAAGTAGTTTCTGCCGCCCGGTCTTCCTCCCATAGCACCAAACAGGCATAGTCCAGCAGCATTGGTGATGTGGGTATTGAAGCTATCGGGGCCAAAATTGGCCGTATGACGACCGGGAGTAGCATCCATCTGATAGCGGGCAGCCGCAAAACGACCCATGAATCCAACGAGCTTCGGGTCGTGCATCCCTACCTCCTGCCCCCCGATATGCACGGCATACTTCTCAGCTTTCCTGCCTATCTTCTTAGCAGCTACCTTCACTCCATCAGCGAGAATATCACCAAAGCCCTCCCTCTTGCACATCTTCTCGAGCATGGCTACGATGGCTCGGTGATTACCCCAGGTCAGCTCAATCCCGTCAGTATCCTTCTTGGTGATGAGCCCGTTCTCATAGCACTCCATAGCGAAGGCAATAACCGTGCCGCCGGAGATAGTATCTATTCCGTAGCTGTTGCAGAGGTGATTACACATGTTGAGCGCTTCGGTGTTGCTGTTGAGACACATCCCTCCGAACGAAGCCTGGGTTTCATATTCTATTCGGCGAATCCCTGCCGGGTACTTATACTCTCCCGTCCCAGCTTTTAGAAACCCTTCACAGGCAATAGGACAACGGTAGCAGGTTACATGGCTCTCCAGATTGGCTATGGCAGCATCACCCCTAAGTCCGGAGACATCGGGTAAGTCTTTGATGCCGATGCCACCCCAGTTCTTGATTGGGCTATCACCATTATGGGCTGAGCGGTCTGCCATTGAAGAGGTACCGTATTTCCTGAAATTTTCCATCATTGATGGTCGTCCGGGCTCACTCCTCTGGAAGTCAGCTATTTGCTCCCGCCTTAGCTGGTCAGCCCTTGCCTTGTCGGCAATGGGAATCTCCTGATTCCCTCTTACCGCCACTGCCTTGAGTTTCTTGGAGCCCATTACTGCCCCCAGACCGGAGCGTCCGGCCGCAGCGCCCCTCTTGGTAATAATGCAGGAGATTAGGGATAGCTTCTCGCCGGCTGGACCGATGCAAACCATGGCGCTTTCCTTCCCGTATTCAGCCTTCAGAGTGTCCTCGGTCTCATAGGTATTCTTTCCCCACAGGTGACGGGCGTCCTTTAATTCGGCCTTTCCGTTGTCAATAAACAGATAGACTGGTTTGTCAGCTATCCCGTTGAAGAAAACGGCATCATAGCCAGCGAGTTTGAGATGGGCACCGAAATCCCCTCCCGAGTTAGCGTCTCCCCAACCGCCAGTGAGCGGCGATTTTCCTACCGCCTGGTACCGGGTACCCACAGGAGCAGGACTGCCAGTGAGCGGACCGGTAATCAAGCCAAGGGTATTTTCAGGCCCCAGCGGGTCAACACCTCCCTTCTGGCGACTGTAAAGAATCCTGGACCCAATGCCATAACCTCCGATAAAGTCTCGATAGAGGCTCTCATCAGGTGTCTCTACCCTGATTTCTCCTGTGGAAAGATTCACGAATAGAATCTTCCCCATATATCCTCCAGGCATTTTTACTCCTTTCTACAATTATTTTTTATAAAATCGTTTAACATTGTACCCTTTTTTCAACTTAATGTCAAACAACCGGATGGTATTCTAGAGACTCAAAATTGACGCAAGCATCCACTTCGTCTATAATAAGTTAAACCCGAATACGCTCAAATCATGGCTTAAGCGTTTAAGAGTCTGAGAAAAGCAGTCTTTTACGTCAGTTCTGACAGGAGAGTGGAATGAATATAGCACAGATAAACGTGTCCCAGCAGCTTAAGGCGTCTATAGGGTCAACGCGGGATTATGAAGTGGACGGGATTGTTGATATCGAAGGCAGCAACAGCACCGTGCAGGGCGAGATTAGACTGACTCGTACTGACCGTGGCATCCTGGCCAAGGGCATACTACACACTGAGATTGAACTTACCTGCAGCCGCTGTTTGAGCTTGTTCAACTGTCCTCTAACTCTAAATATCGAGGAGGAATATTCCCCCACTACAGATATAGTGACGGGCATTCCACTACCTCTGCCCGATGAACCAGGCAGTTTCACAATCGATGAGCACCATATTCTTGACCTGACCGAGGCGATACGCCAGTATGCAATACTGGCTATTCCCATGAAGCCGCTTTGCCAGGAGGACTGTGCCGGCTTGTGTCCCACCTGTGGGGCAAACCTTAACCAGGCACCCTGCAACTGCCCACCTCAGCCGGTAGACCCCCGCTGGTCTGAGCTAAGTAAGCGGTTTTAACCGATAAAGAAAGGAAATAGATTCATGCCACCATTGCCGAAGCGAAAATATGCCAAAGCACGTCAGGGTGAGAGACGTAACCACCTTAGGCTCTCGCCTCCTTCTCTGATCAATTGCCCACAATGCAATAGCCCCAAGCTACCTCACCACGTTTGCCCGACCTGCGGCAGCTATAATGGTAGAGAAGTCATCGAGATTAAGAGCCCTAAACCGAAGGCTAGCTGAGGAAGAGAGCCGTGCTCAAAACACCTATCTGTGACCTCTTTGACATCGAGCATCCAATTATTCAGGGAGGGATGGCTCACGTGGGCACGGCGGAGCTTGTCTCGGCGGTTTCCAATGCCGGCGGGCTGGGTATTATTGGTTCGGGTTTCTATGAACCAGATTGGGTAAGACAGCAGATACGCCTGACCAGGCAGTGGACAAATAAATCATTTGGCGTGAATATTCAGTTGGCGTCGCCTTTCGCCAGGCAGGTTATGGAGGTGGCGCTGGAAGAACAGATAGCCATAATTTCTACCGGTGCTGGTAATCCCGAGACCTACATTCCCAGATTCAAACAGGCAGGGATAAAAGTGATGCCGGTGGTCAATAGCGTCGACCTGGCTAAACGGCTGGAGAGAGCTGGTGCCGATGCCATTGTCGCTGAAGGTATGGAGTCCGGGGGGCATGTAGGCGAAACAACAACCATGGCTTTGGTGCCTCAGGTGGTGGATAGTGTTCGGATACCAGTAGTAGCCGCTGGGGGCATTGGGGATGGGCGGGGGCTGGTAGCCGCCCTGGCTCTCGGTGCTCAAGGTATCCAGATGGGAACACGATTCGTCTGCAGTACTGAGTGTATTGCCCACCCAAGATATAAACAGAAGATTCTGGAGGCGAATGACCGCTCAACGGTAGTTACCAGACAGGTTCTGGGACTGCCCCAGCGCAGTCTGCGGAACAAGCTGACCGACCAATTTCAAGAGCTGGAGAAGGCCGGCTTATCTAAAGAGGAACTGGAGCTGTTTGACCGGGGTAGAATGTATCTGGGTCTCATCGAGGGTGATATTGACGACGGCTCGCTGCTCGCCGGGCAGATTGCCGGACTGATAAAGGAGATTAAGCCCGTGAAGGTAATCATAGAAGAAATAGTAGCCGAGGCAGAGAGAATAATCACCGACCTCAGAAATTTCTATAGGGAGGACCAACTATGACCGAGCCAGCAAAGGTAGCCTACGTTTTCCCCGGACAGGGTTCACAGTCTGTGGGCATGGGGCGTGACCTTTATGACAGCTACGATTCCGCTAAGGCTATCTTTGAGAAAGCTGATGAAGTCTTGGGGTTTCCTCTATCCAGGTTATGCTTTGAGGGACCGGAAGAAGAGCTTCGCCTGACCATCAACACCCAGCCAGCCCTGGTAACCGTCAGTTTTGCCTGCTTGGAGGCAATCCGAGACACATCTGGCAACGGTCTACCAGTGCCGGCTTTTGTTGCCGGACATAGTCTGGGTGAATACACGGCACTGGCAGCAGCCGATGTACTCGATTTCGCCACCGCTGTCTATCTGGCTCGAGAAAGAGGACGGTTAATGCATGAAGCTGGACTCAGGAAACCCGGCGGTATGATGGCGATAATTGGGCTCGACGAGGCTTCACTGGCTGAGGTGTGTAAGGAAACCGATACCCGAATTGCCAATTTCAACTGCCCCGGTCAGTTAGTCATCAGCGGAGCAACGGAGAACCTGTCCAAGGCTGCGGCGTTAGCCCAGGCTAAAGGTGCCAGCCGTATCGTCCCCCTTTCGGTAAGCGGTGCCTTCCATTCGCCATTGATGCAGACAGCGAGGGACGGACTATCTAAGATTATAGCTGCCATTGACTTCCGGGACCCCTCAGTCCCTATCATAGCCAATGTGACCGCCAAACCACTAACTACTGCGGAAGAGGTGAAGACAGAACTCGTTGAGCAGTTGTGTAACGGTGTCCAGTGGCAGCGCTCAATTGAGTATATGATAAACAACGGCGTGTCCACCTTCATTGAGATAGGACCGGGAAGGGTGCTCAGCGGTCTTATCAAACGAATAAACAGAAATGTCAGTACTCAGAATATAGGTGACGTTGAGGCGATAAAGAATTTAATTAACTTACAATGATTAAAATAGGCATAGTTTCCGAAAATCAAAGGAGACATTCGGGATTGTTCTAAAGTCCGAATAGGGGGTAATATATGGACCTTACTGATAGGGTGGCTATAGTTACTGGCAGTGGTCGGGGTATAGGACGGGCTATTGCCCTGAAACTGGCTGAGGTCGGGGCAACGGTTGTCGTCAATGATATCGATGAAGCCTCAGTTAACAGTGTGGCTGAGGAAATCAGGGCGATGAACCGAAAAAGCCTGGCGGTTATGGCTGACATCAGCTCACCGTCAGATGTGGATAGGCTGGTGGAAACAACGATGACCACCTATGGCAGGGTTGATATCCTGGTCAACAATGCCGGAATTACCCGGGACCAGCTCTTATTACGAATGTCAGATGAAGACTGGGACAGAGTAATCAATATTAACCTGAAGAGTGTTTTTCTCTGTACCAGAGCGGTAATAAGGCACATGAGCCGACAACGCTGGGGCAGGATTATCAATATGGCCAGTATTATTGGCATCGTGGGCAATGTTGGACAAGCTAACTATGCCTCAGCCAAGGCCGGTATTATCGGCTTTACCAGAAGTATCGCCAAGGAGGTAGCCTCTCGGGGTATCACGGTTAATGCTATTGCGCCGGGGTTTATTGATACTCCAATGACCCAGCAGTTAAGGGAGAGCTATAAAGAAGAGCTGCAAAAGCGCATTCCTTTGGGTTATTTTGGCACCCCTCGTGATGTGGCTGAAGCAGTAGCCTTTCTGGCTTCAGAAGAAGCCAGGTATATTACCGGGCACGTGCTGAACGTTGACGGAGGTATGGCTGGAGTCTAGCAGTTAAACTGTTAGGAATTTTTGAAAATTAGACTGTCTACAGCTA
>DAOUCV010000045.1:0-17385 GCA_034432095.1 Dehalococcoidales bacterium | reverse complement strand
AATCTGCCCCATATTCAGACCTACAGCGAGGTCGGCAATGGTGGTATCTTCCGTCTCACCGGAACGGTGGCTGATTACCGTTGTCCAGCCCGCCTGCCTTGCCATTCGAATACAGGCTATCGTCTCGCTAAGGGTGCCAATCTGGTTAGGTTTGATAAGGACGGAATTGGAGACTTTGAGCTTGATACCTGTGCTCAAGCGGTTGACATTGGTGGTGTAGAGGTCATCACCGACAAGCTGGACTTTGCTGCCCAATTTTTGAGTCAGTAACTGCCAGCCTTCCCAGTCGTCCTCAGCCATTCCATCCTCAAGGCTGATGATGGGGTAAATGGATGCCCACTCAACATAGTACTCTACCATTTCGCTAGTGCTCAATGAAGCACCTTCTCCCACCAGGGAGTATTTACCATTCTTATAGAATTCACTGGCGGCGGGGTCCAGAGCGATAAAGCAATCCCTGCCCGGCTTGTAGCCGGCTTTTTCAATGGCTGATAGGACTGCCTCTATCGCCTCTTTATTTGGCAGGGAGGGGGCAAAGCCGCCCTCATCGCCGACATTGGTATTCAGTCCTTTGTCCTTAAGTACCTTTTTCAGGGAGTGGTACACTTCAGCCCCCATTTGCAGGGCTTGACGGAAGCTTGAGGCTCCGGCGGGCACGACCATAAACTCCTGGAAATCTGTTGAGCTATTGACATGCTTACCGCCGTTAAGGATGTTCATGAGCGGTACGGGCAGAGTGTATCTGTCGGCTTTACCCAGATAGTGGTACAGGGGGACACCAGCCGAATTCGCCGAGGCATAAGCTACGGCTAGGGACACTCCCAGAATGGCATTGGCTCCGAGGCGTGATTTGTTCCCGGTGCCGTCAAGCTCTACTAACTTGCGGTCAATAGCTGTCTGGTCGGTGACTGGCATTCCGGTCAGGGCAGTAGCAATGGCCTGATTAACATTGGTTACCGCCTTTAGAACACCCAGTCCATTAAATCGGGACTTATCCCCGTCCCGGAGTTCTAATGCTTCATACTTTCCCGTGCTGGCTCCGGAGGGCACCGCCGCCCGGCCTTTCGCGCCATCGGATAAGACTACCTCAACCTCCAGTGTGGGGTTGCCCCTGGAATCCAGGATTTCTCTGGCTTTGATATGACTAATAGTTGGCACTTTGCCTCGATTATCTTACTTTAATAAATATTGCCATTATATCACCTGAGTCCGAGTGTTGGCAAAATACCAACCTCACCCCCTTAATCCCAAAAAGTGAAATGAAAGGAGTTTAAGAGGGTGGCGCTAAAGCGCCCCACCCTCTTTTACAAAATTGCCCCCTTCCCTTGTCAAGGAAAGGGGGCAGGGGGATGGGTTTCCATACGTTCAATCAAAAAGTGACAAAATAGGGTTGACTGGATTAGAACATATGTGCTAATTTAATCAAGACATGAGGTGAGATAGAGATGATCTGGAGAGTAAGAAATGGAGATGGAAGGAAGGAATGAAGTTGAGCTGGACCTGCCGCCGGAATATTGCCACTATCGGGATGAGGGCTGTGAGCTTGCCGACTCCTGCCTTAACTGCCCATTTTCAAAGTGTATCTACGAGGAGCCGGGAGGCAAACGGCGCTGGTTGAAGAGATTGCGAGCCAAAGAGATGGCCAGGCTTTTTACGACTGACGGGAAAGGGGTAAAGGAACTGGCACAGATGTTTGGCGTCAGCCAGCGCACGGTGCAGAGGGCGTTGAAGGTTGCTCTGGGAAACTCAAATAGAAGGGGTCAGCAGAATGAATGAAGATTTTAACCCTCAAGAGTTAGGCCGCCGTGATATAGAGAGACTCAAGCGATATAAAGAACTCCTTGATTTCTATCATGGCATTCACTGGGAGGGGAGGGAGAGGCGGGGGGAGAAACGCCTGACCTTTAACTACGCCAAGGTATTTATTGATAAGGTTACCTCATACCTGATGTCGGGTGTCCATTTTACTGTTGAGCCAGTAGAAGACTCAGATGAGGCTAGAGCCAGAGCCAAGAGAGCACAGCTCGCCTTAGAGGAAGTATATGAGGATAATAACTTAGAACAGCTTGACTTTGAGACCGAGATTGATTGTGCCATCCTTGGTGATGCCTGCTATAAGGTTATCTGGGATGCTGAAGAGAAGCGCGTCAGGATTACCGCTCCAGATATTCAGGGCATCCATGCCTGGTGGGTTGGAGATGATACCTCAAAGGTCTGGAGGGTGGCCTCAAAGTATAACCTCACCCAGGATACGGCAGAAAGCCTCTACAGAATAAAGGCTAAGGGTAAGACAGCCAGCATTATCGAGCTATGGACGGTTCAGGACTTTGAGCTATGGATTGACGGTATTCAGGTTGAGAAGAAACCCAATCCCTATGGCTTCATACCGTTCGTTATTTATCCCAATCTGAGGGAGCCGAAGAAGTTCTGGGGCATATCCGATTTGTCTCAGATTATGGAGCCGCAGCGAGAACTGAATCGGGCGACATCGCAGCTATCAAAGATACTCGAGCTCTCAGGTAACCCTATCGCTGTCTTGGAAAATGTTGAGGAAGCCGAGGACATTGCCGTCAGGCCGGGGGCGGTGTGGAACATACCTGAGGATGCCAAAGCCTATCTGCTGGACCTGCTCCAGGGTGGCGGCGTTGGGCTGCACATAGATTACATCAATTTGCTCTATAGAATCCTGCACGACTTATCTGAATCGCCCAGGGCCGCCTTCGGCGGTACGGAGAGGGACCTGTCCGGCGTAGCCCTTGAGATTGAGCTTCAACCACTCCTGCAGAAGGTGAGACGCAAAAGGATTATCCGGACAGTTGCCTACAACCGCAGAAACAGACTGGTCCTCAAACTCCTAGAGAAATACCGGAATGAGAATTTTGGGGACAACCGGTTAAAGGTAGTCTGGGGGCCGCTGTTACCACAGGACTTAGATAAGCTGGTGGCTAATGAACAGATATTGATTCAGAGCGGCATTCATTCAAGGCGTAGGGCTATGGATGAGGTCGGAGTCGAGGACCCGGAGATGGAGTTTAATCGTTGGCTTGAGGAAAGGGAGACTATCCTCAGGATGAACAGAGAACTCAATTCAGGACCCTCTAGGGGCGGGGCGGGGGGAGAGCATTGGAGCCCCGGTCAGAGGTCTATTCTGAATAAGGAGGCGAAAAGTTGGATGATGAATTAGAGCCGGCGGAGAACCGGTCAGAGGCACCGTCTGGCGACGAAAACCCCTCTCAAGTGAAGGAGATTGCCAGGCTGGAGAACCTGTTGGCCCAAAAACTGAGGAGTTGACTAGGGCCAGCGCTCGCCTTGTTGAGCTTGAGCAGGTGGTAGCTAATAAAGACAGCGAGATTGCTCGCTTGAAGCAGAATAGCGATGAGCTGGAGGAAAGATTGAAAACCATCAGCAACTCTCTGACACAGGCGGTAGCTAGCTATCGAGCGATGGTGGTGCAGGCAAATCCGGAGGTAGTCGAGGAACTCATCAGCGGGGACACCATCGAGTCTATCAATGAGTCTCTGGGTAAAGCAAAAGACCTGGCCAAGAAGGTGAGACAGAGAATGGAGGCTGAGATTTCTCTGGCTAAGGTTCCCGCCGGGGCTCCGGAAAGGGTATCTCCCGACCTTTCCGCTCTGTCACCACGGGAGAAGATACAATACGCTATAGGAGGTAGAAGATAAATGGCGCTAACTTTAGAAGAAGCAGCCAAACTATCTAATGATATGCTTTTGCAGGGGGTGGTGGAGACCATTGTTAAGGACTCACCGGTGCTGAAGGAACTGCCCTTCATTGAAATTGCGGGTAATGGCTTGACCTATAACCAGGAGAAGACCCTGCCGACTATCGATTTCTATAACGTGGGCGATACCTGGGCTGAATCAACGCCAACCTTCGAGCAGAAAACGGCTAACCTGAAGATTATGGGTGGTGATGCTGATGTGGACAACTTCCTCAAGGCAACCCGTTCTAACCTCCAGGACCTCGAGGCGGCAGTTATTGAGCTTAAGGCCAAGGCACTCAAGGATAAGTTCGAAGAGACCTTTATCTATGGGGATGCCACAGCCAATCCCAAGCAGTTCGATGGCTTAAGGAAGCTCATCAATACGACTCAGGCTGGCAGTCAGGTAATTGCGGCTGGGGCCAATGGGGCTACCCTGACCCTGTCTATGCTTGATGAGCTTATTGATGCCGTAAAGGGCGGCAAACCCGACCTACTGCTGATGAGCCGGCGCTCCAGACGCAAGATTAATGCTCTGGTCAGAGCCTCCGGCGGTATGATGGAGACTGACCGTGATAAGTGGGGTAATTTCGTCCAGTTCTGGGATGGTATCGCTATTGGCGTCAATGACTGGATACTGGACACCCACGTGGTCAGCGGCGGTGTCGAAACGGCAATTACTGGTGGCGACTGCTCCACAATCTACGCTATCCAGTTTGGAGAGGGGGCACTCTGTGGCCTGACTGCGCCCGGACACCTCACCATAGAGCCCATCGGCTCGCTTGAGACCAAAGATGCTACCAGAACCAGGATTAAGTGGTATTGCTCTCTAGCGCTGTTTTCAGCCGTCAAAGCGGCTGCCCTAATTGGCGTCAAAGACTAAGCAAAACCGGGGAGGGGGCCTAGCCCCCTCCCCGCAAAAATGGCTGTCGAGGAGGGTTGATACCCCTCTTCAAAAAATTCCCCCTTATCAAGAGGTAGGGGGACAGGCGTACTAAACAATGGAGGGGATGAGGTAGATATGAATCTAAGTGAGATGAGGACCATCGTCAGGCGTGACCTGCATGATGAGGACGCTACTAACTATCGCTGGACCGATGATGAACTGAATAGGCATATTGCCCACGCGGTTAAGGACTTCTCCGAAGCTATTCCCTACGAGCAGAAAGCAACTAAAGCTACCACTTCAGGCTCCAGGGAAATTGACATATCCGCTATGGCTGACCGCATTACGGTTGAGGCTGTAGAGTACCCGGTGGATGAGTTCCCGAAGAGATACCAGCGATTTAGCCTGTGGGCGAATACCCTGACTCTCCTTGGCGATGAGGTACCCGATGGTTCCAATGCTTATATCTACTACGGCAAGCTCCATACCCTTGATGATACCACTTCTACCATCCCGGCTATGTATGAGGACTTGATTGCAGCTGGCGCCAGTGGCTATGCCGCCGTGGAATGGGCAATATATGCCGTTAACCGTGTTAATATTGGTGGGAACACCACTCCCGAAGAGTTTCTTGCCTGGGGCAGGGAAAAACTGAACTTCTTTAAGGCGGAGCTGAAAAGACTGCAGAGGAGAAACCGGGTTAGAATCCGCTCACTATATAGACCCTACTCTCCACCGTTGTCTAAGTCCACTGACCAAGGTCCGTAACAAACGGGGCGTCTAAGTCTAAGGGGGGCGAAGCCCTCTTTAAGAAATGTTTCCCCCTCTTCTGTGAAGGAGAGGGGGATTAAGGGGGTGAAGTAGAAATGACCATAAAAGAAGGACTAACTAAGACCAAGGAAGGCTTGCCTAAAGAGGCTTTTGCCATTGTTGGTGACCCGGAAGAGCCGGAGACCTGGAAGCTACCTCATCACCATAAGAATATCCTTAGAGCCCTGCGGGGGAAACTTGACATTGAAAAGACGGTTGACTGGGAAAGGATGGCAGAGGCCGTGGCGGCCCTGTCGCGAGGAGGCTACCGCGGGCAGAGGGTAGAGGCCAGCCCTGAACGGATTCTGCAGGCAGCCAAACATCTGGCAGCTCACTACCGTAAGGCGGGTAAGCCTTTGCCCGATACTTTGGCGGCTTTGGTGTGACAAGATGGACTTTTATCGAGCACTGTGGTCAAGGATAGGGGGTCGACCTTGGACCTATATAGCCAGGGACATATACCACCGGTTTGAATATCTCATACTGGTCAGCTTATTCAGTGGTGGATATTTTCTTGGCATTTCCAGCTTAGTAAGCTGGAAATGGTTCATAATCATATTAGTATCTTATACGGTTGGTTTTATCCACGGTCACTTCTTTTGGGGGACGAAGTATGTCCCAGACCAGAGTGGGGAGTGAATTGTGCGCAGTCTATCAACGACGCTTCTAGCGGCCCAGCAAGGAGCCAGCCATATTCCCTATGTCAAGGTGGAAGCCAGGAACAGGATTGCGGGTGTGGTCAGGCTTGACTGGGAGAGGTTGTATACTGGCAGTGAGGCTGACTATTTCCACGCCCTGACTATCCCTGGCGATGGTGCCCTTATCAGGGTAAGGATAAGCCCGCCTGCCGATGGCCGGAAGCTCTACAGGCAGCGGGTAGCTGACCCCGGTCCTTCATCAGATTTCAGTTCCTGGACCTACACCAACCAGTACAACTGTCTCGCGGTGGCGGCGGCTTCTTCAGGGGCTGAGGTCTCCATTTTCTGGGTAAATTCCAGCCGGGAAATCAGGCGTATTAAGAGTACTGACTATGGCGTTAGCTGGGGCAGCCCGGAGCTTATTGACTACACTCCTACCACGGCGGTCAATGGCCTGGCCGCTGCCTATAAGCCCAATGGTGATTTGGCCATCTTCTTTGCCGACCAGCAAACTCTCTATGTTAAAAAGCGTGTTGGCGGTAGCTGGCAGTCTAAGACCGCCTGGGATAAGAGCACCAGTGACCTTTCAGGTGTTGCCGTCGTCTATGACGCTGATTGGAATCTTATTGTTAGCGGTAAGGATTCGGCAGGCAACTTTAAGCTGTGGAGCTTGGTATATGGCGATGGCGGGGATGTGGCTTCTGGTACCTGGTCAGCACTCAAGGAGTTTGCTTCGGCTCCTTCGGATGGTAATTTTGAATACCATAGAGTTTTCCTGGACAAGCCGGATGTCCATAGGTGCTTCTATGTCGAGAAATTTACCGGTACCGAAGCTTATAACCGTCCCTTCTGGTCTCACTCTGTCCTCAGTGCCAGGTTTCTGGATGACCTGTGGCGCGAGCCGGTCCCGTTTGACCTATCAAGCGAGTACGGTGTGGCTATGGCTCATTATGGCAATTACGGTTGGCTCTCTACTCCCTACGGGGTCTGGCGAGCCAAGCTGACCGAGGAGAGCCTGGATTTAACGGCTGACGTTGTATCTCTGAGGGAGGAGATAGCGCCGAGCCAGGGGAGGCTGACCATTGAACTGAGAAATGACGACGGGAGATACGCCTCACTGCCGTCACCGCTTGAGATTGGCTGCCAGTTAGAGGTCAGCCCGGGTTATGTTACCTCTCAGGGAGACGAAGTCAGCGCCGGGCAAACCTTCAGCCTGGAAGCCTATGAGTACATCAGCGCCGGAGGTAAGGCTAGTCTTTTACTCCATGCTCAGGATGGGTGGGGGTGGATGAACCGCTGGAAAGCCAGGCACCAGTTCCGGTGGAATAAAGCCTCCAGCGAGATGAGCGTTAAGGAAATCCTTGAGTTCATCCTGGCCAGAGTTGGCTTAAAACTCGAGACAAAATCCCAATCATCGGTCATCACCGGTTATTTCCCGGATTTCACTATTCACCTGAATAACAGGGGTGATACCGTCATCAAAAGACTGCTCTCCTTCGTTCCTGATGTACTATTTATTGAAGGCAATAAAGCCTATTTGGTAAATCCCCTGTCCTCGGATGATTCGGTCTATTCCTACGGAGAGTCTCACCCTGTATTCGAGGGTAGGTACCGGAAGGGAGCCTGGGAGCTTAATCGGGTTCAGGTTGAAGGCTACGACTCAATAAATGACAGGCCAATCGTGGTTGATTCTTTCTCCTGGAGTCAGGTAGCCAAGGTCTATGACCGGCTGAACCAGCTTGATGACCGGAATATAGATACCTTAGCCAGAGCTGGGGAGAGGGGGGAGGCTTATTTGAGGGAAGCTGAAATTGAATCAGCCAGTGGCACAATTCGAATTCCGGTGAATTGCGGTCAGCAGTTATACGATGTCATTGACATAACCGATAGCCGGGCTGGATTCAGCACTGAAAAGAAGAGGGTGCTGGCAATGACCTTGACCTACGAGCCCCGTCGTGGCGAATATGAGCAAAGGCTGTCTCTGGGAGCGGTATAAAGACGGAGGAATAAGGGTGAAATGAGCTTGAGAAAAGGGATGCTGAAGAGTTTCAATTCTGGCGACTATACCGCCACGGTTCAACTTTCAAGTAGCTATAAGGTCTATCTTGAAGGTATCCAGGTGGCTCGGAATATACCGGCTTCGGAGATGACGGTGGGCAAGAAGGTAGTGGTTGTCTTCTTTGATGAGCACAATGCTAAAGAAGCAGTAGTGGTCGCAGTTTATACTTAGTTTGAAAATTTAACATCAGGCTGGTCTGATAAAGCGGTAGCCCATGCCGTGCTCGGTGACGATAATGCTCGGCGATTCAATGTTATCCCCCAGCTTTTGCCTGAGGTGCTGAATATGCACTCTCAGCAGGTCCCTGGCATCAACATATGTTTCTCCCCATACCTTGGTTAGCAGATTCTCATGGGTGACCAACCGTCCCTCGTTCCTGATTAGGAGGTTTAGAAGTCTGAATTCAGTGGAGGTAAGCTTTACCGGCTTCCCGTCCAGCTTTACCTCATTACTGGCGAAGTCAACTGATAGTTTGCCACTGACAAAAGGGCGTTCCTCGGTAGGAACGGGCAGTCCCCGGACACGGCGGAGCACCGCCTGCACCCGTGCCACCAGTTCAATGTGGCTGAAAGGCTTGGTGATATAATCATCTGCCCCCAGCTCTAGCCCTTTGGCGACATCAGTATCCTCGCCTCTTACCGTTAGCATTATCACCGGCACCTGAGAAAAACGCCGCAGCTCACGGAGAACCTGGAAGCCGTCCATATCGGGCAGTCCTATATCCAGGATAACTACATCGGGGTTCTCGGCTTCAATAAGCTCTAACCCTTTCTCTCCGGTAGCGGCTGAAATTATATTGGCGCCACTCCAGCGTAGCTGGAAGCACAGAGAGACAACCTCTATAATCTCAGGCGAATCATCAACTACGACTACTTTCAACTGATACCACCATTGGCAGGGAGAAGAAAAAGGTACTCCCCTGCCCAACTGTGCTCCTTAACCAGATCTTGCCCCCGTGCAGCTCAACGAGGAACTTGGCAATCGCTAAACCAAGCCCGCTGCCGGCATGCCCCCTCTCCTCATCAGGACGGCTGACCTGATGGCGTTTATCTTGCCTGACCTGATAGTAGGGCTGAAATACTTTTTCTTGCTCCTCTGGGGGGATGCCTATCCCGGTATCGCTGACCTGCACAACTAAACTCGCTCCATCCTGGTGGGCACTCACCTTGATTCGCCCTTTTTCCGCAGTAAACTTGCTGGCATTGTCTATTAGAGCCACCAGGATTTGCTCCAGATATTGCCGAACCGCTTTAGCCCGGGGCAGGGAATCAGGCATCTCCACTGTCAGAGACTGCTTTCGGCTTTGAATCTTGGGGTAAAGCTGAGCGGTGATATTTCGGACTACCTGCCCAATTTCAACAGACTCCGGTTGAAATCGGGAATCTTCGGTTAGCAGCGTGTCCATTTCGGCGAGTAAAGAGAGCCTTTCGTCTATGCTGTGGGCATTTCGGATGATGCTTTGGATAAGCCTTCCCAGCACACTCTTCGGGTTTGGCCGGAGTTCGTCAGCCAGGAGTTCGGCTGAGACAATAATGGCGGTGAGGAAAGTCTTGAGGTCATGTGTAGTAGCGGCAACAAAATCAAGCTTTTCCTCATTCGGCTCTGTCATTTCTTTCTCTTTTTGTCTGATGTTAGGTAGACTCATCTATTTCAGCTAGGCAGATATCACCTGCTGGCTATCTACTTTCTTTGCTTAAGCCCTTGGCAATGCCCTTTAAGATAGTGAGGATTCCAATGACCGCTCGCTGTATTTCAAGCGGCTCCTGGGCCAAAACTCTAGCTACGTAAGGGTCCAGTCGGTCGCTGCCATAAGGCGCGGTCTTCTCAGCTATCACCGGAGATTGCGGAGATAGATATCCTGCTAAGGTAAAGAGTTCGTCCTCTTCGAAACCCAGAGGCTTGGCAATTTTCTGTAGGATGTGGGCTGACGGGAAGCGTTCTCCCCTCTCGATGCGGCCCAGGTGTGATGCCGATACTCCAGACTTGCCAGCTAGCTCTTGAAGTGTCAGCGATAACGAGATTCTTTGCTGCTTGAGTATGGTGCCTAGATGATTACTGTCCATTAGTTAAATTGTAATTCGCCAATTGGCAAATGTCAATAGTCCTTGACGGGTAAAGCGGTGAATTATACAATGGCGTTGTTGGGCAAGATGACTAGGAAATACGACGTTATTATTGTGGGTGGTGGTCCTGCCGGCATTTTTGCCGCTCTGGAATTGACTCAAGCATCTGGCTTAGATGTTCTGCTTATCGAGAAGGGGAGAGACATTGACGAGCGCCAATGTCCGGCTCGTGACCGGGGGAGAGCTTGCCTTTCCTGCTCGCCCTGCCATCTCGTTTGTGGTCTGGGCGGAGCCGGCGCCTTAAGTGATGGTAAACTGACACTCTCACCGCAGGTGGGAGGTCGGCTCGTTGACTACCTTGGGGAGGGTAAGGCCGAAGCCCTGGTCAGGTATGTTGATGAGACGTATCGTAAGTTTGGCGCCTCAGATAAGCTGTATGGGGTTGGGGATGAAGTTGAGCGGTTACGTCTCCAGGCTGCTCTCGCTGGATTACGACTGAGCGTAGTGCCCCTTCGTCACCTCGGCACGGAGCATTGCCGTTCGGTGCTGAAGGCGATGAGAGACTACCTTGCCTCACGCGTGGACTTTCAGCTTGGGACAACGGCTTCCACCATCCTTGTTGACCGGGGCGAGGTCAGGGGGGTTGAGACTGCGTCAGGAGACAGGTTTGCCACTCGCTATCTAATTCTGGCTCCGGGCAGGGAAGGGGCAGATTGGTTATCTAAAGAGGCAAAACGGCTTGACCTCACCATGCATATTAACCCTATTGATGTTGGGGTCAGGGTTGAGGTGCCCGCATCCGTGATGGATGATTTGAGCAATGTGCTGTACGAGGCAAAACTGGAATTCAGGTCACCAAGTTTCGATGACCGGATTAGGACATTCTGTATGTGTCCGGCTGGTGAGGTCATTACCGAATCTACCGGGGGTTGTGAGCCGGTAATCACGGTTAACGGGCATAGCTATGCTGACCGTAGAAGTAACAATACCAATTTTGCCCTGTTGGTGAGCACCACCTTCACCGAGCCTTTTCGGGAGCCGATTGCCTATGGTAAGTATCTGGCCAGACTGGCCAATATTCTCAGTGGCGGGGTGTTGCTACAGCGTCTGGGTGACCTGATGGCGGGGCACCGTTCTACTCCCGCCCGTATTGAGCGGGGCTCAGTTCAGCCTACCCTGAAGAGTGCCGTACCTGGTGACCTCAGTTTTGCCCTGCCCTATCGGCACCTTACCGGAATTGTGGAGATGCTTCAGGCAATGGATAAGCTAGCTAAAGGAGTAGCCTCCCCCGACACTCTGCTCTACGGCGTTGAGGTCAAGTTCTATTCCAGCCGACCTCAGCTTAGCTCCAGCCTGGAAACAGAGGTTCGCAACATGTTTGCCGTTGGGGATGGGGCTGGTGTTAGTCGTGGTTTGGTTCAGTCGTCAGCCTCTGGCGTCGTCGCCGCTCGTGAGATTCTTGACAGAGTGGCTCAGGCTAATTAAAATGGGGATGATACTATTAACCTGCTATAATACGCCACCGGGTATTTAAGCGGGTAAAAAAAGGAGTGGATGTCAGGTGACTGGTGTAGTAGCCGGTGAGAATGAGAGCTTCGAGAGTTTGCTCAAGCGGTTCAACAAGGGGGTGCAGCAGGCTGGTATCCTTTCCGAGATACGCCGCGGGGAATACTTTGAGAAGCCCAGCGTTAAGCGTAAACGGAAGGAAGCGGCTAAGAGGCGGAAGTCTGCCAGGGCGGCTCTCAGATAGAAAACTGATATTGTAACGGAAGATTAATTTGGAAGCAAACTTAAGAGAAAAGCTAAGTGCCGACCTCAAGCAGGCTGTGAAGGACGGGGACAAGGTGAGGCGGTCAGCTATTCGCCTGGTGTTGGCGGCCGTCCATAATGCCGAAATCGCTCGTCAATCTTCTTTGGCAGATGGTGACATCCTCGGCATCATTGCTAAGGAAGCCAGACAGCGTCAAGAGAGTATCGAAGCCTTCAAAAAAGGAAACCGCCCGGACCTGGTGGCTCAAGAAGAAGCGGAACTGGCTGTCCTGCAGGAATACCTGCCTAAGCAGATGACGCGGGATGAGATTATAGCTGAGGCTCGCAAGGTTATTGAGGAGGTTGGTGCCGAGAGCCCCAGGGATAAGGGTAAGGTCATGCCCAAGCTCATCGCTCAGCTTAAAGGCAGGGCCGACGGACGTCAGATAAATGAGGTGGTAACTGAGTTACTTAGCTCATAGCATATTGAACGGCAGGTTGAGAAGAAGACCGTTTATTTAGAGGGGCGTTAGCCCCTTTAATAATCTCTGGTTGTTGCTGGGTATCGTTCCATGCACAAAATAGAAGTTCGCTTGAAGAACCATTTACCGGATACCAGAGGGCTCAGTCTGGTCAGGGATATACATGACCTGGGCATAACCACGGTCTCTAGTGTCCGTGTTGTCGATATATACTGGCTGGATGCTGACCTGGCACCCGATAAGCTAGACTTGATTTGTCGGGAACTCCTGGCTGACCCGGTTACTCAAGAATACCGGTCTTTCACCATTTCTCCACAGGGTGTGACGAGGGACGGAGTCCCTCTTACAGATTCCTCTCTCTCTCCTTATCAAGGAGAGGAAGAAAAAGGGGGAGAGGCTACAAAGCAATCCCATACCGTTGAGGTTGCCTATAATGCTGGCGTCTCTGACCCTGTTGAAGACACCGTTATGAAAGCGGTTCGGGATTTGGGTATCAGTGGTATCAGGGCAGTTAAAACCGCTAAATGCTACCTGATCGAGGGAGAACTGGATGAAGACCAGTTGGAAGTTATCTGTAGCCGGCTTCTGGTCAACCCGATTATTCAGCACATAGTCAGAGCAGAGCAATTTGCCTTTCCAAAAAATCCTCGGTACGAATTCAACTTACACCAGGTAGACATTCTGGGGCTAGACGATGCCGGGCTTCGAAGGGTAAGGCAGCAATTTGGCTTTACCGAGGATGAGCTTCAAGCCGTTATAACCTACTTTAGGGAGCAAGGACGGAACCCGGTTGATGTCGAGCTTGAGACGCTGGCGCAGACCTGGTCTGAGCACTGTGTCCACAAGACCCTTAAGGGCAGGATCTCCTTTGGCGATTCAACCATTGATAATTTGCTCAGGAGCACCATCATTAAAGCTACTCTGGAGCTGAATAAGCCGTGGTGTATCTCTGTTTTTGAGGACAATGCGGGTGTCATTGATTTTGACGGTCGCTGGGCGCTGTGTTTTAAGGTTGAAACCCATAACCATCCCTCAGCGGTTGAGCCGTACGGGGGAGCGGCCACGGGGATAGGCGGGGTGGTTCGTGACCCCCTTGGCACCGGACTAGGTGCCAAACCAATTCTGAACACAGATGTATTCTGTTTTGGCCCCCCCGACCTTCCCTATGAGAAGCTACCCAGGGGGGTCTTACATCCAAGGCGTATCTTTAAGGGTGTCCGGGCTGGAGTGGCGGATTATGCTAACCGCCTCGGGATTCCTACCCTTAATGGTGCCATACTCTTTGATGAACGTTATACCACCAACCCGCTTGTCTACTGTGGGACACTGGGGTTGATGCCTAAGGAACTTGGTCGCAGAGGGCAACAAAGGCCGGGCGACTTGGTAGTGCTGGTGGGGGGCAGGACCGGGCGTGATGGTATTCATGGTGTTACCTTTGCCTCAGAACGGCTAACCGAGGAGTCAAGCACCGTCTCCTACAGTTCTGTTCAGATTGGCAACCCCATTGTCGAAAAGAAGCTTATTGACGTTCTGCTTCAAGCCAGAGAGCGCGGGCTGTATCGCCGGATAACCGACTGCGGCGGTGGGGGGCTTTCCTCGGCAGTGGGCGAGATGGCTGAGGAGACCGGGGTGCGCGTGGACCTGGATAAGGTTCCGTTGAAGTATGCCGGGTTATCCTATTCAGAAATCTGGGTCTCCGAGTCCCAGGAACGAATGGTGCTGGCGGTTCCTCAAGACCGCATTGAAGAACTGATGAACCTTTTCGCCAGCGAGGACGTAGAGGCAGCCGTTATCGGCGAATTTACCAGCGACCGGCGACTTCAACTCTTTTATCAGGGGAACCGGGTGTGCGACCTGAGTATGGACTTCATCCACCACGGGCGACCTCAGGTGAGGAGAAAGGCAATATGGCAACAACCAAGACACGCCGAGCCTGACTTTGCCTGTCCTCCAGATTTAAGCGAAGCCCTGCTTGCCATTCTCGGCTCCTGGAATGTGTGCAGTAAGGAGTGGGTGATACGCCAGTATGACCATGAGGTGCAGGGGGGCAGTGTTCTAAAGCCGTTGGTGGGAAAGAATAATGATGGCCCCGGTGATGCCGCCATTATCCGACCGGTTTTGGATTCTAAAATGGGCGTAATTGTCTCCAATGGCATAAACCCTAAATATGGAGACATAGACCCCTACTGGATGGCAGCCTCGGCTATTGATGAGGCGTTAAGGCAGATTATTGCTGTTGGTGGTAACCTGCACAGGGTAGCCTTGCTCGACAATTTCAGCTGGGGCAATACCGACGAGCCGGAGATGCTCGGGGCTTTAGTCCGGGCAGCCCAGGCATGCTACGATATGGCTATTGCCTATGAAACTCCTTTTATCTCCGGCAAGGATAGCCTCCATAATGAGTTTGAATTTGAGGGTAAAATACACTCTATTCCGCACACGCTGCTTATCTCTGCCATTGGCGTTATGGAAGACACCGGTCGAGCCGTATCAATGGACTTCAAGGAGGCTGGAGACCTGATTTACATAGTGGGCACGACTCAGAGTGAACTTGGCGGGTCTGAATATCTCAGGGCTTACGGTCTCATCGGCAATACTGTGCCTAAAGTTGACCCCAAGCGTGCCCGCGAGTTGATGAACAGCTTGAGTATGGCTACGGAGAAGGGTTTAGTCAGGGCATGCCACGACTGTAGCGAGGGTGGAATTGGTGTTGCCCTTGCCGAGATGGCTTTTGCCGGGGGACTGGGTGCCACCGTCCATTTGAAGGCTGTCCCGCTCGGTGAGCCTATAGACCGGGATGACTTCATCCTTTTCTCCGAATCAAACAGCCGCTTCCTGGTTGAAGTGGCTCCGGCAAACAAAGACGAGTTTGAAAAGACATTGAGTGGTACCAGCTTCGCCGCTATCGGTCGGGTTACAGACTCTGAGGTACTGGAAATATATGGGGTAAATGGCAAGTGTATTGTGACTAAGTCGGTTAGTGACCTAAAAGAAGCCTGGCAGAGACCGTTGCGGTGGTAAAAAGGGGAGTTTAAGAGGGGCGAAGTCCGATGTGCAATACACCGCGTACTTAGTGAAGCCTCTCATTTGATGGGTGTCAACGTCATGTATTCCAACCGGGTTAGCAGGAGATATTCCCCTGCCTCAGTTGCCCGCTACCGCTAGTATTTTATACGGTTCCCATGCCCTTGGCAACCGGATTTTCGGTCAGGCACAGCATAGGTGCCACCTTCAAGGGCAGCCCGACTGCCACTGGTCAAGTTCCCAGATGACCCTTTATCCTGAGGGGGACTGGACTGTTTCAGGCAGAAGAGAACGAAAATACGTAAGGAAGGTGCCGACCAAATGCCGGGAGGGATCAGAGACGCTCTATGGTCAAAATAAGCCCCTTTTCGGGGCAGATGGTAATTAATTTATTAGGGGGATCAGCCGCTGAGAAATGGGCAACGCGTCTGATAAGGGGTTTTTGGTAGCATGCTACACGTGGCGTTGCTTCACGTGGCGAGTGTAGCAGATTTAGACCTTTACATGTAGCAACTGTGGTGACCGGGTGTAGTAGGGAGTAAATGGCCCGTGAGGGACTAAGAATAAAATCAAAGCCCAAAAGTCGTCCGGCGTTTGCCGGCCCTGGGCTTTTTTTATTGGGCTGGGGGTGACCCCGGGCTGGGATAAAAGAGGAGGAGAAAACTGATTCGGCTATTTACTAGCGGCTATTCACTGGGGCTATTCACTTAGTGGCTTCCACTTAGTGGGCGTCGTCGTCAGATGTGACCGAGGAGATGACTATCTGACCGAGGAGGTGCGGTAAGGTATGCGGGAGAAAGTTTAAGTCTAAGGATGCCCTCTCCCACGCTCACCCACAGAACCCGCCTGAGTCAGTCATGCAGATGCTGTGACAAGGAGTTTAACCCTACTGCACGACGTGGTGCAGGGAATGAGCCAGCAAGGTATTGTCCCATTTTACCGCTAGGTAATTGGGACACCGGACACGGCGGTTACCCTGTGTACTGGAGGTGAGCGACTTCTGTAGGACATGCTGCACAGAATGTTAAAGGCAGGAATACGGGAGATAGACAGGCTAACAAGATTGAGCCAGACGCTGGAGCAAGGGGTGGCGGGGAACAAACATACTATTTGGTTGAAGGTCAATAGCCTCTGGCCAAGTTTTCTATTGTCATCAATTGGCGGACAGGCCCCAGCCTCTTCTTTCCCGGTTCCCTCTTTAGCAGTTAGATACGGGTTGCTCTTTCAAAGAGACCCATCATACTCATTCGGGTTTGGCCAGGTGGGCAGGGGCGCCATGTTTGTCCGCGGGCTTACTCATTCGAGTTCCCAAAAAAGGGGACGGCATCTCCCTGCCCGCCTGATGTGATACTTCCCTCCTAACCTACCAACTGTGCCACCTGTGGCAATTGGTAATAAATCTGTTTCTTCACCAGGGTAAACCCTATACGGAGCAGCTTGTTTATACCTGCTCCTACAATTTCTTTCCCGCTAAGTGGGTTAGCATGTGCCGGACGCTCACGTAATTTCTTAGCCCAGGTGCGGAATTCGGGATTACGACCAAGAAGTGAGACTACCGCTGTCCAGCCACAGTGGCGTAAACCAGGCCGTCCCTTCTTGCTCATCGGGGTGTTGCTCTTTCGCTTGCCTGCTGATTCGGACTCCGTTGGGTTGCTGCCGGCCATCTTAATCATTTGCCTGGCATTTTGATAGGACCTGAAAGAGCCCAACTCCGCCAGCAGCCCGGCTACCGAGATGTAGCCCAGCCCAGTTATTGAAAGCAGATGCTTGCCCTCTTCAGTTTCATCAACCAGCCTCACCAAGGTCTGCTCGATTTGCCGTATGTGCCGGTTAACCAGGCATAGTTGCCCTGAAAAAAGGGCTGACATTCGGAAGCTATCTAAAAGCCACGCTAAACCTTCGCTCAGGCTAGTTGTCCTGAACTTAAGTCGCATATTTTATTAGCGGTGGGGGCAG
>DAOUCV010000044.1:0-40601 GCA_034432095.1 Dehalococcoidales bacterium | reverse complement strand
AGTTTCCCCAGGCTCTTCTTATTTCTGTTTAGTATCTCGAACGCAAATTGCAGGCTACCACCGGCCAGAGGTTTGTCTTGATGGTCCGGGTAATGTTACTATTGAAATGGTGATGAAACAAAGGCTGAAGCAAGCCCTGTCACAAAGAAGGAAGAACCGTATTGTTGATGCCAGCCGGGTACCAGCGGCAGTTCTAGTCCCTATCTTTTATAAGCAAGGGGAGTACTACATTCTATTCACCAAAAGGACAGAGGGGGTGAAAGACCACAAAGGTCAGATATCCTTTCCCGGAGGATCTTATGAAGAGCAGGACGGGACTCTGGTCAATACGGCTTTAAGAGAGTGCACTGAGGAACTAGGCTTGCCGGCGGAAGCGGTTGAAGTGCTGGGTGAACTCGATGATACCCCCACTCTGACCACCGACTATCTTATTTCTCCTTTTGTTGCGTCCATTCCGTGGCCATACGAGCTCAAGCTAGACTCAACGGAGGTTGAAGAAGTAATCGAGGTTCCCGTCTCAGCACTTTTAGATAGGGACTGCTGGCGCGAGGAGACTGATACGCTAAGAAGCCAGCCAATCACTACCTATTCTTATTACTATCGGGGGGAGGTAATCTGGGGAGCCACCGCCAGGATTTTACACCAGTTTCTGAATATCTGGGTTGAGGCGATGGAAGACAAAAGGAGCTAAAATGTCCTTCAAAAATCACTTCGTGGTATAATCAGGCTATGAAACGGCAATTGATGGAGATTCTAGCCTGTCCGGTGTGCAAGGGGGAGCTTGAGCTTACCGTCAAGGAAGAGAACGAGAAGGAAATAGTTAGCGGCTCTCTCTACTGCCGGAAGTGCGATGAGCGCTATCCTATTGTGGATACCATCCCTAATCTATTACCGCCGGAGCAGCGTGACTAGTTTTGATGCTAACCCTAACGACTTTATCCCCTTCCCCTCCGAGATTCATAAATAAGCTATTAATCAGGGCGATAAGCTATCCAGCTATCCGGGGATTCCCACACTTCTACGCAGGAGAGGGACACGGGGTCTCCAGCCAGTTTGAGGGCAAGCTCACTATAGATTGTTGATGCGATATTCTCGGAGGAGGGATTAACTTTATCAAAGGGCGGCACATCATTAAGGCAGGTATGGTCAAACCGGGATAAAATACCAGCCAGGTGCCGCTTTAACACCGTAAAATCATAGGCCAAACCTATCTCGTCAACCTGTGAAGCTCTTACCTTTGCCACTACCCGATAACGGTGCCCGTGCAGTGCCTCACACTTGCCCTGATAGCCCCGCAGGAAGTGTGCCGCATCGAAATGCTGCTCAACCGCCACCTCGTACATTATTCCTCCTTGGTATTCCTCCACTTAAGCACGCCCCGTGTTTCAGTCAGGGCTTCCAGTAGCTCTCTGACTGTCTTGCCACTTACCGGGTGCACCAGTTCAGGGGCAATCTCAGCCAGAGGCACGAGAACAAAAGCCCTTTCCGTCAGTCTGGGGTGGGGAATCACCAGTTCTCTGGTTTTAACCACCCGGTCGCCATAAAAGAGGATATCAATATCAATAGGGCGGGGACTATTGGGTTTGCCCGGTTCTCTGCCCAGCTTGACCTCAATGCTCTTGGCTAGAGTCAGCAGTTCTTCCGGTGCCAGCCCGGTGTAGACCTGACACACCAAGTTCAGGAAACGAGGCTGATCAATACTGCCTACCGGCTCAGTATCATATATTGACGAAGCCTTCCCTATTTGTAACCTCTGTGACAAAAGCTCCAGAGCCCTCTCCAGATTCTGCCTGCGGTCCCCCATGTTTGAGCCAAGACCAAGATATACTGTTACTGGTCTAAAACTCACCTGACCCTTACAATAGCATCGCTCATGCGACATACTCGCACCATCTGCCGAACATCGTGAACCCGCACCATATCAGCGCCGTGAGCAATACCAATAGCTATGGTAGCTGATGTCGCCTCCAGCCTCTGTTCGGGGGCTTGACCGGTCGCAAACTTGCGTGAGGTCCCGAGTAAAATAGGTCTCCCCAGAACCTTCAGCTCGGTCAAACGGCGGATAATCTCCAGGTTTTGCTCAGCACTCTTGCCAAAGCCGATACCCGGGTCAATGATGATATTCGGTTCGGTCACACCGGCTTCTATCGCCAAGCTAATGCTCTTTTTAAGACTGGAGATAACCTCAGCCATTATATCATAATGCGTGGCGCCATCTCGCTGGTTACTTACCAGGACTATAGGTACTCCAGCCTGGCTGGCTACCTCAGCCACCTTGGGGTCGCGCTTTAATCCCCAGACATCATTGAGCATATTAGCTCCGGCTTTCAGTGCGCGACTGGCTACCTCCGACTTGTAGGTATCAATACTTATTGGTACTGTTAGCTCACTGGCCAACCTTTCTATGGCTGGTATCACCCGGCGTAGTTCCTCATTGGCTGGTATCGGTGGGGCACCGGGGCGGGTTGACTCGCCGCCAATATCCACAATATCGGCTCCCTCAGCCACCAGGCGTTTCGCCCGGGCGACAATAACCTCCATATCACCACCTAAACCGTCTCCCGAGAAGGAATCGGGGCTGAGGTTCAGGACACCCATAACATAGGTACGTTCACCCCACCTGCACTCTATATTCCCGCAACGGGTGGGAGCCAATGGTAAATCATTCCTCTCCAATCTACACCCCACTAGGAAGATTCTGGCTGCTTACAGAAATAACATCTCTATTGTAACACCCTAACGCTACTTATCAAGTATCACCCCGAGGAGAGGGGGAAGATTTTGTAAGAGGGACTTCGCCCCCTTTACGCCCTATAGAAGGAGAGGCGGAGCCTCTCCTTGACTCTCTTGTCAATGAGGGGGAGAAACTTTAATGGGGCAAAATCTCCTCTATAACGCCGTTTAGAGTAGAGACGCCCCGGCTCTCTGTGTCTCCTGTGAGGAGTCTAAGGGGGCGTTAGTCCATTTCAAATAGCCAAGTTGCTTGCCCAATAGACAGTATGATACCATTTTCCTTACCCACATATAGAGCTAATGGAGATAAAATGGAGGAGGGGAAATGGATTGCGTTTTCTGTAAGATTGTTGCCGGGGAAATACCCGCTGATGTCCGTTACCAGGATGAGGAGTTGATTGCCTTCCGCGATATTAATCCTGTGGCACCCACTCACCTCCTTATTATCCCCAGGAAACACGTTCCTTCCCTTGCCCAGCTACCTGACGCTGAGATGCCCCTCATCGGGCATATGGCTAAAACCGCCACTCAATTGGCGCGGGAGGAAGGGGTCTCAGAAAGTGGCTATCGTCTGGTGATTAGCTGCGGTAAGGAAGGGGGACAGGTAGTACCCCATCTACACATGCACCTTATCGGCGGTCGGCAGCTCTCAGACGCGCTTGGCTAACTATTCTTTGTCTTTCTATGCTCTAAGAAGGTGAGTAACCCGGCGATGCTTTTAGCATCGCAAATGCTGCCCGAAGCAATAAGGCTGGGAATTTTTGTAATCGGTACTCGTACCAACCTAATAACCTCGGTATCCTCGGCATAGAGCTGGCTGGGAATAAGGTCGGTGGCTAAGTAAAGGTGAAGGTACTCGGTGCAGTAGCCGGGTGAGGAGTAGAAGCCGCCCAGTCTCTCTACTTTTTTAGGCAGATAGCCAGTTTCTTCCTGCATCTCACGATGTACCGCCGCTACCGGGTCTTCATTAGCGTCAATGCTACCGGCGGGTATCTCCAATAGCTCCTTTGCCACCGGATGACGAAACTGGTTGACCAGCAATACGTTATCATCGGCATCAATAGCCACAATAGCCACACAGTCCCCGTGTTCCACAATTTCTCTGGTGGTTTCCCTGCCACTGGGCATCTGTACGGTATCAATCCGCAGCTTTACCGCCCGCCCGGCGTAGATTGATTGGCTGGATAACGTCTTTTCCTCTGCCAAGTTAAGCCTCTACTTTCAGGTGATAGATTAGAGCTATCTCATCGCAATTAGGGAATTTAGAGCAACGGTAACACTCACTCCAGACCTTCTGTGGTAGCTCCATTTTATCAATCTGAGAGAAGCCAAACCTCTCAAAAAAGCCGGGTTGGTAGGTCAGGCAAAAGACAGAGTGAATACCTAATTGCTTAGCTTCATTGAGGCAGGCTTCTATTAGTTGGTTACCAATTCCCTGTCTCTGTCTATCCTCAGATACCGCCACCGATTTTATCTCGCCCAAGTCTGACCACATGATATGTAATGCGGCACAGGCAATCACCCTTTCATCCTCTCTAAAGACAAAGAAATCCCTGATATTCTCATATATCTCACTCATGGAACGGGGCAACATCATACCCTTATCTGCGAAGAAATTAATAAGCTTATGTATCTGGGGGGCATCGCTGATTCTGGCTTTTTCTACCGGTTTCAATTCACTCCTTTCTCCTCAACCTTTGTTCCAGAGAGCTATAGAAGGAGGTCTCGGGGTGAATCCTTAAAAAGCGCACTATATTAGAGCTATGCTTCACCGTCACCACCGCCCCTCCTGACAAAGGCAAGTTTATATGACCATCAACGCTGAGTACTGCTGACTGAGTGGTGCCGAGGCGCAATTTGACCATGGCGGTAGATGGCAATATTAAGGTGTAAGCTGAACTAAGATGAGGGGCTACCGGTAACATTATGAGTTCTTTCGCCTGCGGGTGGAGAATAGGACCGCCAGCCGCCAGTGCGTAACCGGTGCTGCCGGTGGCTGTTGCCAAAATCACTCCGTCAGCCTTATAGGTGGTCAGTGGCTCACCATCGATACTGGCGGCTACATAGATTACCCTGGCTACCGCCCCCCTCGCTACCACCACGTCGTTCAGGGCATAAAACAGCCGGGGTGGCTCATGCTCCTCCATGGGGGAAAGCTCCGCCTCAAGCAGAGACCGCTCATCAATCCACCCCTCCCCGTCCAGCAGTGCCGTTAGCCGGTCCTCAGCTTCATCAACGTCGAGTTCAGTCATAAATCCCATGTTCCCTAGATTTATGCCGGTAATGGGAGTTGGTTCAGGGACCACTGCCTGAGCTGCCCGCAGAATAGTACCATCGCCGCCGATGCTGAGAATTAAATCGGTACCCTTTACCTGAGCCCTGGCTGTCTCCCCCTCCCAGGCAGAACACACCCAGGCAGAAATGCCCCTGGTGCTGAGAAACTTCTCCAGTTTTTTAGCCAGGGGGTAAGCAGCCTCTTTTAATGGATGGTACAGAATGCCAACCCTTTTCATAGACAGCAAGTATAGTATAGCGCTCAGTCTGGATATTAGTAAAGTCAGGCAATCTTTACTTGACCATACTCTCATTTAGCAGTAATCTATTAGACAGCCCTTGGAGATAGATAGTTTAAGGAGGTTTAGAAACAACCAATGGAACTCAGAACAGTCTATTTTGATGAGCCCGGCGAAGGGAATACCGACGAAGTGCTCCGCATTGCCAAACAGCGGGCAAAGGAACTGGACATCAAGACGATAATAGTGGCGTCCACCCGCGGGAATACCGGCGCCAAGGCGGTAGAAGTTTTTAAGGGAATGAAAGTGGTGGTTGTGAGCCACTTTACCGGGATGAGAGAACCTAATTTTCAGGAATTGACCGATGAAAACAGGCAGAAGATAGAGAGTAAGGGTGGAATAATACTCACCACGGCGCACGCCTTCACTGGCATCGGAGGAGCCATGCGCAAGAAATTCAACATGTACCTCCTTGGTGATATCATCGCTAGCACCCTGCGCGTCTTCGGGCAAGGAATGAAGGTGGTGTGTGAAATTGCTCTTATGGCGGCTGACGCTGGCCTGGTGCGCACTGACGAGGATGTTATTGTCATAGGGGGTAGCGGACGGGGAGCCGATACCGCCGTGGTGCTGCGGCCGGTAAATTCTATGGACTTCTTTGACCTCAAGGTTAAGGAGATCCTCTGCAAGCCGCACTTCTAGAAAGGTAGAAATATAGTGAGTTATCGGGAGCACAAACAAGAAGCGCCACAGAGTGTAAACTGTGCTGTTCTAGTTATTTCCGATAGTAGAACAGAAGACACTGATGAATCGGGCAAGTTCATCAAGCAGGCGCTCAGCCAGAATGGACATCGGGTAACCGCTTACGCTATTTTGAAGAATGATGCTAAGGTTATTGAGCAGAAGATAAGGGGACTGCTGAGTCAGGATGGGCTTCAGGTCATCATTACCAGTGGTGGTACGGGCATAAGCCACCGGGATGTTACCGTGGAAACAGTGTCACCCATTATAGAGAAGAGGTTGGATGGCTTCGGGGAACTTTTTCGTTTGCTGTCTTATCAGGAAATAGGCACACCCAGTATTATGAGCCGGTGTGTTGCCGGTGTGGTTGGGGGAAAGATTATTATCTGTCTTCCCGGCTCACTGGGGGCAGCCAGGCTGGCGATAGACAAGATTATACTGCCTGAAATCGGGCATATGGTCAGGGAGGTAACAAGATGAAGCCTTTTGGAGCACTTCTTTCCTTTGAGGAAGCGAAGAAGGTGGTCGAGGCGAACATAAAGCCAGTTAACCGAGTGGAGACGGTCAACATTGATGATGCCGTGGGGAGGGTATTGGCAGAGGATATAGTGGCTAGTTTAAGCACACCTCCCTTTGATAGAGCGGCGATGGACGGCTATGCGGTAAGAGCCAAGGATACTTTTGGCTCCGGTCAATTTAACCCCAACGTGCTAGAAATAATTGGTGAAATTAATGCCGGGGAAACACCGAAAAAGAGAGTCAGTACCGGGCAGTGTCTTCAGATTGCTACCGGGGCAATGATGCCCCGAGGCGCCGATGCGGTGGTTATGGTCGAGGATACCGAGGTAGAAGGCAGCCGAGTAAAGATATTCAAGGCAGTCTATCCGAAAGCCAACGTAGCTAAGAAGGGAGAAGATATTAAAGCTGGGGAACCCGTTCTGAGTCAGGGCTCTTTTCTGGATGCGGGGAAGATTGGGGTGCTGGCTTCTCAGGGGCTAAGTAAAATCAGAGTCTATGAAAAGCCGAAGGTGGCTATCCTGCCTTCAGGGGAGGAGGTGGCCGAGCTTGGTAGAAAATTGAAGCCGGGGCAGGTCTACGATATTAACTCCTATACTGTTGCCTCGGTGGTCAAAGAAAATGGCGGTGTTCCGGTAAGATTTGGAATCGTTGGAGATGACCGTGAGGAGATTAGAGCAAAAATTACCGAAGCCCTGAAGAATGATATGGTGATTATTTCGGGGGGCTCTTCAGTGGGCGAGAGAGACCTGTTAATGGATGTCCTTCAGGACATGGGGGAGATTCTCTTTCATGGTATTCAGGTGAAGCCCGGGAAACCGACCATTTTTGCCCTGATAGAGGGTAAACCGCTCTTTGGCATGCCAGGGTACCCCACCTCCTGTCTGATTAATACCTATCTGTTTCTTTTGCCGGCGGTAAGAAAGATGGCTCACCTGCCGCCGAGGAGAGGGGAGACGGTTGAAGCCAGGCTTGCCCGGAGAGTCCCCGGCAGTGTGGGCAGGAAGCAGTTTCTAACCGTCAAGGTTGAGGGGGGCGAGGCGATTCCCGTGTTCAAAGAATCGGGAGCGATAACCAGTATTTCTAAAGCGGACGGCTACATAGTAATAGAGCAGAATATCGACCTGCTGGAAAAGGGCGAGCCAGTCATCGTGACGCTGTTCTAGCTTCTCCGTGCCTGAAAAGGAGTGGAAGGTTAAATTAAAGTTCTCTATTTCCTCCGGTAAACCCCGCTCCTGCCGCCTTTTTTGCTTTCCAGGTAGATTTCGCTGATGGTCATCCCCCGGTCTACAGCCTTCGCCATATCATATATGGCCAGAGCAGCGACCGAGGTGGCGACCATAGCCTCCATCTCCACTCCCGTCTTACCGCTGCTCTTCACCGTGGTGGTGATTCCTATGGAATCTTCTCCGGAGAGGTCGAAGTCAATGGCAATGTCATCAATTAAGATTGGGTGGCAGAGGGGTATCAAATCGGGGGTCTTCTTGGCAGCCATGATACCGGCAACCCTAGCTACAGCCAGGACGTCTCCCTTCTTGAGCTTGGCAGCCTTGATTTGTTCGAGTGTTCCTGGTTTCATTATTACCCTGCCCCTGGCTACTGCCTCACGCTGGGTATCACTCTTCTGGCTGACATCAACCATCCTGACTTCGCCGCTTGAGTTGACATGAGTTAATTTGTTCTCTTGCATAAGAACCCTATCCCCCTTTAAGCACCCAGAAAAATCAAAGATTTTTCTGGGAACCCGCTTTATCCCCTTCCTCTTGATAAGGGGAAGGGGAGTTGTTTATTTAAGAGAGGCGAAGCCTCTCTTTGACACTCCTCTAGTAAATCCCCTACCCGCCAATCTGGCACATTGGTCGGTTCACTGTCTCCGGGGCGATTCCCCCGGTCAGGTGATGCTCCTCCCTCTTCAGGGTGACCGCCTGCTGGATAATGCGTTTTAGCTCATCAGTGGTAGCTCCGTTACGCAACGCTTCCTTAATGTTGACCTCGTCGTCAGCCAGCAGGCAGGGTCGCAACTGCCCATCGGAAGTAATACGAAGACGATTACAACTGTGACAGAAGTGTTCGGTCATCGGGGTGATGAAGCCTATGGTACCCCTGGCCCCGGGAAATCGGTAATACCTGGCAGGGCCATTACCGGTTGGGCCGGTATATGGCTCCAGTTTGCCCAGAGACTGAATACGTTCTTTAATCTCCTGTGTGGGCACTGTTTCAAGGGCTCCAAACCCCGGCGTCCCGAAAGGCATGAATTCAATGAACCTGACGTGCCATCCTTGCTCAATGCTCATTCGGGCGAAATCGGTAGTCTCATCGTCATTTATGCCCCGTAATACCACCATGTTTATCTTCACCGGCGCCAGACCAGCGTGGTAAGCGGCTTCAATGCCGGAGAGCACGTCTCCCAGTTTACCCCTGCCGGCAATCTTTTTGAACCTGTCCTGTTTTAGCGTATCCAGGCTAATGTTGACCCGTTTCAGTCCCGCCTCTTTAAGTTCTTTAGCGAACTTACTCAGTAGTGTTCCGTTGCTGGTAAGCGAAATGTCATCGATGCCCTTTATTTGGGCAAGCATACTGATTAATTTGCTCAGTTCAGGCCGCACCAGCGGCTCACCGCCAGTCAGACGTACTTTGTTGATACCCATACTGGCGGCCACCTGAACTACCCGCTGGATCTCCTCATATCGAAGAATATCATCGTGGGACAGGCGAGGAATAGAGCCAGAAGAACAATAGATACAGTTCAGGTTGCACAGGTCAGTGACTGATATCCGCAGGTAGTTAATCTGGCGCTGATATGAATCAAAAAGGCTGGTCATTTTTTTCTCCGTTCTCTCTAGAAAACATTCACGTCTGACGCTTCAAAGGTCAGGAACACCATTTCTTTCTCTCTCAAAGCCAACTCCTTAAGTGAGCGGCGCAGAATAAGGCAGGTAAACTCCGGGGGCACATTCACCTTAACATAGATAACCGAACCGCGGTCAACGATACGGGTGATGGTGCCCTGAAGGCTGTTGGGGGCATTGGAGGGTAATGGCTCCCGGGAAATCAGGATGTCTTCGGGACGAATGGAGGCATGGGCTCTGCCCTGCCGGGTGGTGACCACAGCCAGCTTTGTCCCCTCAATCAAGAAGATTTTGCGTCCATCAGAACTATCGGTCACTTCTCCTTCAAAGATGTTGCGGGTCATCAGGAACCGAGCCACCGGTTCTGAGGCTGGCTGACGGAATATCTGCTCCGGAGTGCCAATCTGTAGTATTTGTCCATCTATCATCACCGCAATACGGTCGCCCATGGCAGTAGCTTCCTCAAAGTTATGAGTTACGTGGATGGTGGTCAGTTTAAGGTGATTATGCAGTTCCTTTAATTCTCTCTCATAGTCCTCTTTTGTCCCGGAGTCAACAGCACTCAAGGGTTCATCAAGGAGAAGAAGGTCAGGTTTTATGGCGATAGCCCTGGCTAAAGCAATCTTCTGACTTTGTCCGCCACTTAGAGACCAGGGCCTTTTCTCCAGAAGGTCGGAAATTCCAAGGAGCTCGACTACCCTGTCAATAGCCTTTTCAATCTCCCCTCGCTTCTTGTCCCTCCACATCAAGCCGAAGGATATATTGTCGCGAACTGACAGGTGAGGGTAGAGAGCATAGTCCTGATAGGCAAAACCGATTCTTCTTTTTTCCAGGTTGAGTTCAGTTACATCTTTACCGTTTATCCATACCTGGCCGCTACTAATGGCGTGCAGTCCGGCGATAGATTCCAGGAGCACGGTCTTGCCTGAGCCGGTGGGTCCCAGAAGGACAAAGTATTCTCCATCCCTGACATCAAAGGTGATGTTCTTCAGAAAGAAATTGCCCATCTGGACGCATAAGTCCTTTACCTCTAACATCAACGCTCCTCATTTCTTAATAATGTGGATGGCGGTAGCCTTGAAGCTGACAAACACCTGTTTGCCCTTGTTTAGCTCTAATTCCTCGGCTGACTTTTTGGTTACCAGGGCCACCAGCGGGAAGCCGCAGTCCATTTCAACCCGCGTTAGGGCTCCGAATGGTACTATTCGGGTTATCTCACCGACGAAAGAATTTCGGGCACTGCTTGAGATTTTTGTCCGGGCTACTATTATATCCTCCGGTCTAACACAAACGTAAACCTCCTCCCCTACCGGGTAGTCTGCAACCGCTTCAATGATATTTCCCCCCGCATTGATGGCAACTATTCCGTCCTGGTTAGATACTACCTTACCATCAATGATATTCTCAACGCCGACGAAATCAGCCACCTCTTTATTCTGAGGAGAGCTGAATAGCTCACGCCAGTCTCCGGTCTGGAGGATTTCGCCGTTTAAGAGCACCCCCACCCTATCAGCCAGTCTCTGACCATGAGACATATCGTGGGTAGCCATAATTATGGTGGTTTTTCGCCGGCGAATTATCTCGGTTACCAGTGTTTCAATCCTTGCTGCTGAGCCTGGGTCAAGGTTAGCGGTGGGTTCATCTAGGAGCAATAGCTCTGGTTCGCAGACAACGGCTCTGGCTATAGCCACCCTCTGCACCTCTCCGCCGGATAGCGTGCGGGCGTTCCTGTTCTTATCGGCGGAGAGACCAACCATATCAAGAATAGCATTGGTTCTTTCTTTAATACGGCTTTTTTCTATGCCCCGCCATTTCAAACCGGCAGCAATATTATCATAGACACTCATATTGAACACCATTGGCTTCTGGAAGACAAAAGCCATCCGTCGGCGCAGTTCGGTTCTGAGTCTGGCTGATTGGGCAGTATCTATGCCGTCAAAGTATATTATTCCAGATGCCGGCAGGTCGAGCAAGTTGACCAGTCGAAGGAGGGTGGTCTTCCCGGCACCGGTGGGGCCAATCACCGCAAAGACCTCACCCCGCTCAACCTTCAGGTTGATGTTCTTCAAGACATCCCGCCCATCGAATCTCTGACACAAATTTACGGTTTCTACTAAAGACATTCTTACCTCTGCTGTATCCTATTTAAGGCGAAGTTGATGATGAGGGCAATAAAGATAAGGATTATAGCCAAGGCTATTGATAGCTCAATATCGCCCTTGGATGTTTCTAGCGATATGGCAGTGGTGAGGACTCTGGTGAACCCCCGGATATTACCGCCGACCATCAGGGCTAACCCTACCTCAGAGATGGCTCGGCCAAAAGCCAGTATAACGGCGGCCATAACGGCAAATCGGGCTTCTTTCAGAATGAGAGCCGTAATCTGAAAACCACTGGCACCGAGGGAGCGAGCCGTATCTATTATCGCCTTGTCCACGCCGCTCAGGGCTGAAATAGTCAGACCAAGTAGTATCGGCGTGATGAGTACCATTTGCCCGATGACCATCACCGCGGGGGTGAAAAGCAAATTTAACCCGCCCAGTGGCCCCGCTCGGGAAAAGAGTAGAAAAACAAACAGACCAACGACTACGGTGGGTATGCTGTAGAAGGTCTGGATTAGATTTATTAAAATCCTTTTGCCCGCGAAGCGGTTGAAGTGGATGATACTCCCGATTGGGAGACAAAAGACAGCGGCGAGGAGAGTGGCGGTCACTGAGATGCTGAGTGACCGCCCGGCTATCTCCATCACCTCCGGGTCAAAGGAAACGATTAGTTCTATGGCTTTAACAAAGCCCTGCCATATTTCGGTCAATTAACTTCAACTCCGTCTATTTTAATACTGTTTATTAACCTCACCCCCTGTATCTCCCTCCCCTTGACCAGGAGAGGCAGAAGTTTAGAGAAGGGATTTCACTCCCTCTCTTGCCTACACTCCCCTCCCTTACTAAGGGAAGGTAGTAATAGATAACCTCCCTATTTTGGTTCAGCACCGGCACAGGGGATGAATAGCGGCGAACCACATTCTTTAACACCGTAATTGCCGATAAACTCCTGTATTTCCGGTGAAGTAAGAAAGCTTATCAGCTTATTCGCCATATCGAAGTTCTTCAGCGTCGCCACCTTTTGCGGGTTAACAGCAATAACAGAGTAGACATTGAGCAGGATGGCACCCTTGTCCACTATGGGCACCAGCTCAAGTTTGCTTTTATAGGACAGATAGGTGCCCATATCAGTCAGAGTGTAAGCCTGTTTCTCACTGGTCATCAGCAGAGTGGCCCCCATGCCCTGCCCGGCTTCTACGTACCATTCACCGGCTTTTCTGACGGTCTCATAATCAAAGCCGGCGGCTGTCCATACTGCTTTTTCTTTGGCGTGGGTCCCGGAATTATCCCCTCTGGAGACAAAGCCGCCCTTGCCCGTCTCCGTTAGTTTTTTAAAGGCTTCTTCCGGACTCAAACCCTTGATGCCAGCTGGGTCGTTGGCTGGGCCAACAATAAGGAAGTAGTTGTAGGCAAACGGGACCCGCTCGACTCCGTAACCATCGGCAATAAGCTTCAGTTCATTGGCCCTGTCATGAGTGGTGATAACATCCACATCACCCCTTCTGGCATATTCAAAAGCAGCACCGCTGCCGAGGGACAAGATGTCTAAACCAAGACCATATTTTCCCTCAAACATTGGCTCAAGATATCCCCAGAGACCAGTTTCGTAGAGGCTGGTAGTGGTAGCCATCCTTAAGCTTGGACGTTTACAGCTGTTAATGCTGGCCAGCAGGCTTAGAAGCAGGATAAGACACATTAAACAATGGGCTAACTTTCTTAACATTTCACCCTTTCAAATATTCCAGGGAAACGATTATGGCGAGACAAATGAAAAGCACCTCAAAAGGAGGTGCTCGACATAACGCCAATACATCGGCAAGCTCTCCTTTCCAAATACGGGAGGCGCAAGCGTTTCCCCTTGCACCCTATCGGTTGCTGACCATAGGCAAAATCCCCTTAGCTACAGCAACTCGGAGGCTAGTATTCAATTCAACAAGGTCCTTCAGTACTAACCAACATATTAAGTATAGCGCTTCATTCGCCTACTTACAATACCACTACTTGACAAAGGGATGGTAAGAATATAGGATTTTGTCAAGCCGAGAAAGAATAATCCACTTTCTCATTGCTGCCAAAAATAGAGTAAGCTTGTTTAGCCCGGGTTTATTTCGGATAGAAATAATTAAGGAGGGCAATTGTGGCCAAACTCAAGAAGACAAAAGAGGAGATTATTAAGAAAGCTCAGGAGCTGGGTACAGAATATGAAGCCAAATACAAAGGCTGCTGTCAGTCCACATTCTTAGCCGTAGTTGATGCGCTGAGGTGGGGAGGTCTGGAACTTATCCCGAAGGATATGGAAGATAGACTTTATTCCGGGATATGCCTGCTGACGGCTGGTGTGTGCATGACCGGGGAGGGTACCTGCGGTGCTGTAGCCGGCAGTGTTATGGCGATTGGCCTGGCTCTGGGAATCCCTCAGGAGACCAAGGATGTCTCCATCGCCAACAGGGCTGGCGTCAAGGTTCGGGACACACTTCTGGCTAAGTATTACAGGCATTACGGTTCTATCCTCTGCAAGGATGTAATGAGAAAATATTTTGGAAAAGCCTGGGACCTGACCAGTGAGGAGATGACTCGGGAGTTCCTGAGCATAACGGACGGGTGTACTATTAAGCAGACAGCGGGGTGGGCTACCGAGATTATACTGGATGAATTTGAAAAAGGAAATGTAAAATTAGCGGCATAGCTGGTGGAGAAACCGTGATACCATAGGTAATGAACTGCTTTCTTTACAGCAGCATTTGCTGAGTAGTAAATATAGATAAAGCATTTCAGGAGGTGTAAACATGGCAGGTTATGCAAATCGGATTCTGCGGGTGGACTTGACCAGGCGTACATTTGCTGAGGAACCGCTGAGTAAGGAGCTTATCCACGACTACATCGGTGGGCGGGGCTTTGGCATCAAACTTCTTTACGACGACCTAAAAGCGGGTGTTGACCCTCTGGGCGAAGAGAACGAGCTGATATTCGTTGCCGGTCCCCTAGCGGGTACCAATGCCCAGTCCTTCAGTCGTTACAAGGTCTTCTTCAAGTCGCCCCTGACTGGCGGTTACTTCAAGAGCTGCAGCGGCGGACACATGGCGGCAGAAATGAAGTTCGCCGGCTTTGACGCGGTCATCATCAAGGGGAAAGCCGATAAACCGGTCTACCTCTGGCTTCACGACGGTAAATATGAGTTCAAGGATGCCACTTATCTATGGGGGCTCGATTGTGATGACACTCACACCTTAATCCGTGATGAGCTACACGACCCCAATATCCGGCTGGCGTGCATTGGTGTGGCTGGCGAGCGGGGGGTAAAATATGCCGGCATATTCAGCGACCGCCGTGCCTGCGGCCGGGGTGGTGGTGGTGCCGTTATGGGAAGCAAAAACCTCAAGGCTATCGCCTTCCGGGGTCATAACAAGGTAGAACTGGCTGACCCAAAGGCCTTCGCCTCCGCTGTGCAGGAACAAATCAAGACTTATCAGGCTAACCCCCAGTTTGCCTCCTTTTCCGTGTCAGGGACACAGATTGCTGAGTTTACCAATGTCCTGGGCATGTTCCCCACCAGAAATTTCAGGGAGGGTGTCTTACCGAACTGGGAGAAGGTAGAGGGCGCCGAATACACCAAGCTGCGGGTGCGGAAGACGGGGTGTTATAACTGCATGGTCCATTGCGTCAGCATTACCAAGATGGGGACAGGCAGGTATGCCGGAGCCTGGGCTGAAGGACCGGAGTATGAGACCATCTGGGCTTTTACCGGACCTGTGGCGCAGGCAGATATCGGGCTGACCATTGCCGCTGATAAATTGTGCGACGACCTAGGACTGGATACCATCTCCACCGGCAACGCCATCGGCTTTGCCTACGAGCTCTATGAGAAGGGCATCATCACCAAGAAAGATACCGGCGGTCTGGAGCTTAAGTTCGGTAATAATGCGCCGGTCATGCAGCTGATTAGACAGATTGCCTACCGGGAAGGCTTGGGTGATATACTGGCTGAGGGCACCCGTGAGGCAGCCCGCCGTATCGGCAAGGGTGCTGAACAGTATGCGATACACTCCAAAGGGCTGGAACTGCCTGCCTATGACCCCCGTGGTGCCAAAGCCCACGGTCTCAACCTGATGACGGCAAATATTGGAGCCGACCATAATACCGGTTACGCCTCTCAAGAGATATTCGGTGCCCCCGTCCCCAGAGCCGTCGACCGCTTTGCTGTGGAGAACAAGGGTGAGCTAACCAAGTGGAATCAGGACTTAACAGCACTCCTGGAGACAGGTATTCTATGCAGTTTCATGCCGTCAATGGGCATGGTCCCTGAAGACCTCTATGGACGGCTCGTCTCCTCAGCAACAGGGGTTAAAGAATTCTCAGACCCGGCTTACCTGTGGAAGGTGGGGGAGAGGATATTCAATCTGGAACGGATGTTCAACATACGAGAGGGGTTCAGCAGCAAGGATGATAGTTTCCCCAAGCGTCTTACCACAGAACCTATGCCTGCCGGACCATCAGCCGGTCAGGTCTTTGAAGCTGAGGCTCTACTGAAAGACTATTACCGGGCACGTGGCTGGGATGTCAAGACCGGTATCCCCACCAAAGCCAAGCTGAACGAGCTGGGGCTGGGCTTCACGGCAAGCAAATAGAAAAATGAATATCGAAGTGCTCTTTTTCGGCAAGCTGAGGGAGCTGACGGCGGTAAACCGCCGGGCTATTGTCGTGAAGGACGATAGCAAACTGGCTGATTTGCTCGAGCGCTTGAGCGAAGAATACGGAGCTGACTTCCACCATCAGGTAAATAACATCCAGGGTCTGCGCATCCTGATAAACGGTCGGGAATACACCCTGCTTGGTGGTATGGAGGCATCGTTAAAGGAAGGGGATACGGTAGTCCTCCTGCCTCCTATTTTTGGCGGTTGAGGGGGGTATAGGTAGGTAAATCGCAAATAATAAAGGAAGAAGGCAAAATAATGACGGAAAGAAAGTATGAGAAATATGTTCTAACCGAGTTCAAAGAAGAACCGAATTTCCCCGGCATTGCCAGTCCCCAGGCATACTTTAGAGGTGCACGGCAGATTCCCGGAGCAAATCTTAATATGGGCTGGCAGTTATTTACCCAACCCATATACCTGGAAAAGGAACCTCATACCCATGATGTTGATGAATACCTTTGTTTTCTTGGCGGCAAACTGCCCGATGTATTCGATTTCAAAGCCGAAATCGAGTTCTGGATGGGCGAGGAGGGAGAAAAATACATAATTAATAAAGCCACCATTATCTTTATCCCCAAGGGACTAGTTCACTGTCCTCTCAATTTCAAGAGAATAGATGAGCCTATCCTGTTTCACGCTATCCTGCTTGCTCCCAGGTTTACCAAGCGGATGAAGGGCAAAGAGTACACCTACGACGGCCCAAATTTCCCCAGAAAATAGAGATTATCTATCAACCCCATCCCCCTTTATCCCCCTTCCCCTTGATAAGGGGAAGGGGGAAAGTTTATTTGAAAAGGGGCTAACGCCCCTCTTAGACTCGCCAAGCAGACAAATAGAGAAGAGTCGAAGAGAGGCTACACCGCTCTTATAACTAGGGTTAAGAGTATGACGGATTTACCCTTGACTGGAAGGAAGATGAAAAACACTTACTCACCGAGAGCTTTATGATATTTGTACCGGCAGGCATGAAACACTGCCCGTTGGTTATCAGGAGAGTAGACAGACCCATTTCCCACTTCACCCTTGGACCCGGCGAACTTTAAGAGTAAAGAGAATCTGAGTTTCCGGTGGTCTTAAACGGGAACTACTTTTTCTCTTCAGAGTACAGGCCTGTCGGTCCGGCAGAAAAATGGAAGATAGGTCTATCAACTCTACGGACAATCAATGGACAGTGCTTCATCCCCTTCGGAATGAAGACGATGCAGCTTTGGGTGATGATGTGCTTTTCATCTTCCAACCATAACTCCACTTCACCACATAAATCGTGGGGGTCTTCCGGGTCAGTTCCGAAGAAAGCCAGGACTTCGTCCCAGTCGTGGGTGTGGGGACCGTGTCCACGGTCAGACCCTTCCCGAAACCAGACACAGTCCACATAGAAAGCCCCTTTGACAACCTCATCATCCAGATATGCTACACGAGTCATCATTTGTCCCGCCCGTTTCACCATCTCCGGGTCTAGCTTCACACCCGGAGGCGGCTTGAAGGGCTTTGGCTTTGTTACAATATATCTCCCGTATCTCGTTTCTGCCATCTTCCGTTTCCCCTTTCCAGTATCACCGTCTGTGGTAGCACAGAGCATGATAACTCTAAATTTCCTTGGGTGTCAAAAAAATGGCGGTAAATACCAAGGAATAAGGCTTGCCCTTTAGAGAATGAATAGCTAGAATAGTGGTAAAAGTTGTGTGAAAAAAGAGGGGAAAATTGGGGATAAGGCTATATACTGAGCCGAAGCTCGAAAAACCATATCTGGTTGCTGGCTGGCCAGGAATCGGCAATATCGGGTTAATTGCCATTAGCACCCTGCGGGGTCAGATTCTAGCCAAAGAACTGGGGGAAATAGAGCCATGGGACTTCTTCTACCCGAAGCGAGTCGTAATCAGGCACGGCGTATTGGCAGAATTAGAGTTTCCCGGCAATAAGTTCTATTACCAGAGGCTGGAAGGGAAAGACCTAATAATTTTCATCGGGGAAGAACAACCTGCTGAGGGAGGAAGGGTATACGCTGAAGGGAGGAAAGCCTATCAAATAGCCAATTTAGTTTTAGATGTAGCAGCAAGGTTTGGTTGCCAGAGGGTCTACACCTCAGGCGCAGCGGTAGCTCTTACCCACCACACACTGAAACCAAGGGTCTGGGCAGTGACCTCGAGCGAGGGCTTGCTCAAAGAAGTGAAAAGTTATGAGAATACCATCTTGATGAGTGAAGTTGAAGGCAGGGGTAACTGGGGTAATATCACCGGCTTAAATGGACTCTTATTGGGGCTAGCCAAGAAGAGGGGCTTTGAGGCTATCTGCTTAATGGGCGAGATACCAGATTACCTATCAGCTGCCCCATTCCCTTACCCAAGGGCGTCAAAATCAGTATTAGAGGTTCTCTCCAATCTTCTGGGAATCCAGATTGGTTATGACGCCCTTGATGAAATGGCAGTTCAGATGGATGAGGTCATTGGCGGTATCTATGAGAAACTACCGCCAGAAATAACAGAGAAGATTGAACAAAGAGAATATATCGTCCGGGCTAAGCCAGAGATGATAACCGAGGAGGACAAGGAGTGGATTAAGAGGCACATTGATGAACTCTTCAAAAAGGGAGGCAGGGGGGATGACAGAGCTTCTTAAATTTTCCCGGCAGCCCGAGCTACAAAATCCTTTCTTGGTTGTCGGCTGGAACGGGGATGTAGGCTCGTTAGGCTCAAGCGTAACCAATTACCTGAATAAGAAGCTCGGCGGACAGAGCTTCGGTGAGATTGAACCAATAGAGTTTTTCCCTTTAGCCGGAGTAACCATTCAGGACGACCTGGTTCAATTTCCTGAAAGTAGATTCTACGCCTTCCCCAGGAACGACCTTGTAGTCTTTAGGAGTGACCCGCCCAGCTATGACTGGTACAGATTTCTGTCCCTCATTCTGGATGCGGCAGAGAACTGGCAGGTGAAGGAGGTACACACTATCGGGGGTATGGTTTCTTTTGGCGCCCATACGGCTCCCCGGGAGCTAATGGGCACCTTCAATTCGCCGGAACTGAAGGAAGAGCTGAGCGCTTACAATTTGAACACAGAAATGAACTATGAAACACCCCCCGGTCAGAGACCTACGCTAAATTCTTTCCTGCTGTGGGTAGCCAAGCGAAGAAACATCCCGGGGCTTAGCCTCTGGGTGCCAATCCCGTTTTATCTGATAACTCTAAATGACCCCAAGGCGGAAAAGAGGCTTCTCGAGTTCTTTAACCGAAGGTTCGATTTGGGAATGGACCTGAGTGACCTTGACGGCGAGATTAAAAATCAAAATGCTAGACTAGCCCGCGCTAGGGCGAGCTCTCCTGAGATTGATGAATCCATCAGCCGGTTGGAAAGGAACCTCTCGCTCTTACCAGAAGAAAACCAGAGATTAGTCAGCGAGATAGAGAAGTTTCTCAGAGAGAAAAAGGGCTAAGCCCACTCCAGTGGTCAGCCAGTTAGTGTAAAGCCAGACTTACTGTTATGACCACAAGGACAAAAAGGGTTATCACCACATACTTGATGTTCTTTTCCCAGCCAAAATAGATGACCGAGGCAATTACCCTAATATAGGGAGTCAATATCAATACCATAACGCCAGCCGTCATGAATAAGGCGGCGTTTCCTGCCACATGTTTTCCCTGAAACAGTTCGTATATGAAACTAAAGAAATCGTGCCCTTGAATAAACATACGCGCATCTTGCGAAATAGCTAGATGCCCATAAGAACGGTAGAAGAAGATTATCCCAATAATTTCCAGGACCAGGCTGACAATGACCCCGGCGATTAATAGATAGCTAATGCCTGTTTCAAGTCTAGATTCACCACCGCCCAATCTATTAATGCTCATATCGCCATCACTCCCTTATACAGCATTTGAATAATGAGGTAAGCAACAATCACGAAAAAGAGGATTCTGAGACTCCGGTTACTGATTTTATTCAGGACTCTGCCTCCGACCACGGCACCGATTGTTGTTCCCACCGCCATTGGCGCCATTAGGGTCAAATTCAACAACCCGGAGAAGAGGTAGACACTGACCCCAGCCAGAGCGGTCATACCAATGATGAAGTTACTGGTAGCGCTGGAAACCTTGGGCGGCATTTTGAGGATATTCTCCTGCACCGTCACCTTGAACGCACCAGCCCCTATGCCAAGCATGCCCGCCGCTAACCCGGCTACCAGCATTCCCGCTCCACCCAGGACGGCATTGGTCGCCCTGTAGGCGATGACTTTCCTCGCCGATTCATCAAAGTAGCTGCCCCTTAATCCCAGCCACTTTGAGACCCGGTCCTGGTCCTCCGAGGGGGCAAAATCTTTACTAATGGAATTCCCAAACCTCATAAAAGTGGTCAGCAAGAATGCGGCAAAGAAAAAATATAGATAAGCCGGCTGGATTATAGTGGTGATTGTTGCCCCTGCTATGGCGCCAGTAATGGTGAACACCTCAAGGTACATCGCCACTCTTATGTTGGTGATATGCTCCCTTACATAGGACGAAGCCGAACCGCTGGAAGTGGCGATAATAGCCACCATTGCCGAGGCAATGGCTTCCTTGACCGGCACCCCAAAGAAGACGAGTATGGGGATAAGTATGCTGGCTCCCCCCAGACCGGTAAGGGAACCAAGAAACCCCACCAGTATTGATATTAAACCCAGTGATACTATATTCAGCATCAAGATTACCAAAAACCAATATCTGCCCCAATGTTATTCGACCACTCTATCCCTGTCAAGAACTTTCGGTCTTTTATTGACGTCAAATGAATATGAATATATACTCACGCAAGGGAACGATGCCAAAGGAGGAGAAAATGAAAATTGATGTTTTTGCTCACATCCTGCCGGAGAAGTATCTGACAGCCTACAGTCAGAAGAATAAAGCCGTCCTGGAGCAGGTAGAAGCCCGAAACCGTGCTGTTACCGACCTAGAGACGCGATTAAGGCTTATGGACAGGTACCCTGATGTACTACAGGTGTTGACGGTTGCCCAGCCCCCTCTGGAGAAGTTTGTCAAGCCAAAAGATGCCATCGAACTAGCCCGAATTGCCAATGATGAGCTTGCCGAGCTGGTAGAAAAGTATCCGGACAAGTTTATCGCCGCTGTAGCCTGTTTGCCCATGAACGACGTCGATGCCGCCTTAGTTGAGGCTGACAGGACAATTACCCAATTGGGACTAAAAGGAGTGCAGATATACAGCCGAATCAATGGGGAGCCACTGGATAACCCCAAATTCAAACCCCTCTATGAGAAAATGGCTAACTACGACCTCCCGATATGGATTCACCCGACTACCGATAAGGAGATAGACACTGGCGGCATATTGGGCTGGCCCTTTGAAACTGCGGCAGCTATGTATCGTTTGGTATTAGCCGGGACTTTTAATGATTACCCGGATATTAAGTTCATAACTCACCACTGCGGAAGCATGATACCCACCTTCGCCAAGCGAATACAGTGGTTACTGTATCCCTCAAGAAGACCCCTGTCTATCAAGAACCCGATAGAGCATTTCCGCAAGTTCTACAATGATACCGCGCTCTATGGGAACACAGCAGGTTTAATGTGCGCCTACGCTTTCTTCGGCGCTGACCACATGCTTTTTGGCACGGATGCGCCCCTGGGACCAAAATTTGGGCTTACTCTGGAGACGATAGAATCCATAGAACGGATGGATATACCCGATGTTGAAAAAGAGAAGATACTGGTGCGAAATGCGGTCAATCTGCTGGCACTGGCACTCTAGCCGGACACAGGTAAAAGTAAAGCGGTTTACTATCTCCTGAAACCCGTGTACCAGCCTCCCTCTAGTAGATTGGACTGGGCGTATCCCCGGATTGTATAATAGTATTTATTCAGGAAGGAGACGGTAGTGACCAGTGAAAACATCTTGGAATGGACCAGAGAAGACTTCCCGGCGCTGAAAAACAGATATGATGGCAAACCGCCGGTTTACTTCGATAATGCCTGTAACACCCTCGTACCAAAGCAGGTTATTGAAGCCATCACCCAATACTATACCGATTTCCCGGCTTGCGGGGAAGGCAGGAGCCAGCACCGGTTCGCCCAGGAGGTTACCGACCGGATTGAGGGAAATCCTGAAAGGGGGATAAAGGGTTCGCGGCACACAATCAAGGAGTTCATTAACGCCAAGTCAGGGAAGGAGATTATTTTCACCCTGAATGCCAGCCACGGCATTAACATCGTGGCGCTCGGTCTCAGGTTCAAACCGGGTGACGTTGTCCTGCTGACTGACAAGGAACACAACTCAAACCTGATTCCCTGGCTGAGATTACAGAAACAGGGTCTTATTAAGACGGAGTACGTAGAATCAGACAGGGACGGAGTTTTCGACCTCGATGCATTTGAAAAAAAGCTGAAGAGCCACCGGGTCAGACTGGTCAGCATGGCTTATACCTCGAACCTGACCGGTTACACGATACCGGCCAAAGAAGTTGTTGGTCTCGCCCATCGTTATGGTGCCAGGGTGTTGCTTGACGGAGCCCAGACAGTGCCGCACCAGGCTGTTGACGTCCGGGAGCTGGACGTAGATTTCCTGGCATTTTCAATACACAAAATGTGCGGACCGAGAGGGGTCGGCGTCCTTTATGGGAAAGAGGAATTCCTGGGACGAGAGCTCCGTGAGGAAGACGAAGCTGACGAGGTTATTCTACCTGCCATGCTCGGCGGCGAGACAATTAACGACGCTACCTATGAGTCCTATACCCTCCTGCCACCACCGCAGAGATTTGAAGTGGGACTTCAGGACTACGCCGGTCAGATTGCCGCTGGCGCAGCCGTTGACTACCTGAAGAAGGTAGGTATGGATAAAATCGGCGCTCAGGAAGAGCGACTCAATAGCTACCTGTCTAGGCAACTGCTGGAGCGTTACGGTGACACGGGCTGGTTCAGGATACTCGGCCCCGCTGACGCGAGCAAGAGAGGTGGAATACTGACCTTTGAGGTCAAGCGACCTAATGCCGTGGGAATAGCCGAAGAACTGAGCGAAAAGAGCAATATAATGATAAGAGACGGTCTTTTCTGCGTCCACTCCTATCTGAATAAGGTATTCGGGCAGGGCTGGACACGGCCGAGGCTACCGAGCGAACACAGAATGACCTATCGGGTCTCTCTATACTTCTATAACACCCTGGAGGAATGCCAGACTTTTCTGGAAACCCTGCACCACATCTTCAAGGAACGCGGTTATGTATAGACTCCAAGAATCAAACGAAAGAGGATAAAACTGCCAATGGACGAGGTAGTAGCCGAACGATACCGCCAGTTGCTTCAAAAGGGCTTTGAACATGCCGGGTCTCTTGACAATCCCACCATGTTCATCGATACCAAGGCTGAGGGCATCTCAATCTGCGGTCAGGCCAACCGGGACTACATGAACATCTACATCAAGCTAGATGGAGGGGTGATTACCGAGATAAAGTATCTGTGTAGCTGCGACCCTACGGCTAACGTCGTCGTCGAGACCCTGTGTAGTCTGGTAAAAGGTAAAACGCTAAAGGAAGCAAAAGCGCTAACGAAGGAAGATTTCTTCCAGGCAATCGGCAGTGACGGCGGAGGCGTGCGCCGAAAGGTCTGGGGGATAATAGAACTGCTGAACACGGTTATCAACCGCTATGAGACCCGAACTCGTGAGGCTGAAAAGTCTATTACTCACCGTTGACTTCTACATTCCAAGTATCGCATAATGCACAATTGAAAAAATAATACTCTAAATAGTTTGAAAGGAGTAACAATGGCAAGCAAGGTGTACAACTGTCTCAATCCTGTTGGTATCCAGGAGCCGGTAGAGTTATTCCCTCTGGCACCCAGGCTCGATAAGATTGACGGTAAGAGAATCCTTTTCAGTATGGGCGCCGGAGGTGAGCAGGATATCCTCATACCGCTACGGAAGAGACTCCCGGAAGCGTACCCCAATGTGAACTGGACGATCAGAATGGCTGGAGCTCACTTGACCAAAGCCGGAAGTATTGCCATGACGGAAGAGGAAATAAGAACAAAAGCCTTTGATGCTGTGATCCGAGGGGTAATCTGGTGACACGGGGCGATATGGGAGCAGTTGCCCCACCTATCAACAATTGAGAAAGCCGGCATTCCAAGTGTCTTCATTATCTACGAAGACCAGGAGGAGTGCTTTAGACAGGCTGCCAGGCTGAATGGAGTGCCCCATATGAGGACGGTACACGTCTCCCGGACACGTCCAGGTCCTGAAGATGTCGAACTCATTCTTAAGCCCTTGATGGATGCTCTGGTCCGACCGGCGACAAAAGAGGAAAAGGACAGAGGCAGGTGGGAAGTGCCGGATGAGAGGATACTCTTTAAGGGCACACTCGAGGAAGCGGAGGAATTTTACTCGCAATCTGAAATCATCCCTACCCTGGGAGGGGCACCTTTCTGCAAATATACCGACGGTCTCCCGGTAAGAATCCCCACCGAGGAGCGTGTGGCGGAGATGCTAAAGGGCACCAGCCACAAACCAGATGAGATAATAACCTACCAGTTCGACCACAGACTCAACGATAGATTGAACCAGATGGGAAATTCAGGGAAGAAGGGGGACCCTGTCCATTTCATGCCCTTGAGGCGGAAGGCAACGGTAGAAAAGATTGCCGTCATCGGCGTGATGGCTGGATGCAAGCCCCAGGACATGCCCGTATTGCTGGCTATGGCCGAATCAGGTGGCGGGTGTGGTGATGGCCGCGGGCACACGGGCTTCTGCATCAGCGGTCCCATCGCCAAGGAGATAGGGATGAACTTCGAGGTCAACGTCCTCGGTGCCGGTAACCAGGCTAACCGGAGCCTCGGACGTGCTGCTGACCTCATGTTCCGTAACCTTGGTGGCAATATTCCAAGCGTCACCAACTGCGGTGTCTTCGGGAGTGCCCTGACTAACTGCTTCCCCGAGAATGCGGATGCGCTACCACCCGGCTGGAAAGGCTTAAACGAAGAGTACGACTTCAAGAAGAATGAGAGCGTCCTTGTTCCGGTCGCGGTACCCAGCCAGGCTACCCAGTTCTCCCCGGGTGGTTACCGGGCACTCCAGAAGAGTGGGCATGGCGGCATCGCCCGCCGCCTTGGTGTCAAAGGCATCCCTGGTCCGCACAACTGGCTGGAATACATCATCCCCGGTCTCTGGGCTGGAGGAGAGGGAGGTATTACCATTATCATGCTCCCCGAGATGGCCCGACACCTCTATGAGTGTGGCTTTAAGTCTAAAGACGATGTATACATGTGGCTCTACAAGAAAAGCTTTACGACGATGAAAGAGTACCGGACTCACTCGTGGCCAGATATGCGGACGAATGCCTGGCTGGGCATCGAGAGGACTTCAGGGAAGCCCTGGAAAGAGCTACCCGATGACTACATGGTGCCGTTTATAAACGACCCGTACGAAAACTGCATAATCGTTACCGGCGCGGGTGAGGAAATGGCCCTTTATGGTGCCGGTCGCGGTGGTCCCGGTGCCGACGCTGCCTACAGCATAGACGTGTGGCGCTAACACCCGTGGCGTGAACCCAAGTTAAAGAAGGGCTGAGGGATTTCCCCCTCAGCCCTTTCTCTTCAAAGTTAAATGGTGGGCGGTACAAGACTTGAACTTGTGACCTCTGCGATGTCAACGCAGTGCTCTAACCAACTGAGCTAACCGCCCCTGAGACAATAGCGGATTCTACCACATATTTTATCGGGGATAACACACCCATTCTTAAGGAAGGTGCCAACCGGCCCATTTGCCTTTATCTACCTCCCCATTGTAAGCCAATTTAGGCGTTACTCCCCTAGCTATTACAGCCGCAGCGACTGCCTTAATAATATCACCGGGCATATAACACAGAAATGCCTTACTGAAAAGGGCAGTCAGGCTAATTGGTTCCCCAGCGGCTAAATTCAGCCACACTCCACGCCACACCAGACCGGGAACATAAATCAGCACAAAGTTGGCAAAAAGCATCAGCCCCAGCATGCTCAGGAAGCTTCTCGCCCTAATATACTTGTCCGTAAAATAACCCAAGAAAAGGGCAGCCAGCACAAAACCAATAATATAACCGCCACCAGCCACCACTCCACTCTGCCACCCGGAGAACCAGGGGACACCGGCAAAACCAAGCCCGCCATAGATAGCCAAGCTCACCCCTCCCCACCACTTCCCCAGGAGCACACCAGCCAAAAGAACAGCAAAAGTCTGCCCGGTTATCGGCACCTCGTTCCCCGGTAAGTAGATTCTAACCTGCGCCAGAAGACCGGTAAGAGCCGCCATACCAAGAGCTAAGGCAAGCTTCTTCGGTATGCTCAGCTCATACCTCCACCGGAAGACATTGTATTTGGCTTCGTTGACTCTAGCCGCTATATCCAAATTACTCTCCCTCACTGATTATTCTTTGCCTTTTATTTTTACACCCTAGAGTTTTGGCACTACTCAGTGTATACTCTAATAGAAAAAAAGCTAAATTGTCAAATCAAGGAGGCCAGACAAATGGCAAACGAAAAGGAAAGAAACAAAGAATATGTCCTTAAGACCACCAGGGATAAAGGAATTAAATTAATAAACCTGTGGTTTACTGATATCCTCGGCTTTCTCAAAAGCTTTGATATTACCCCTAGAGAGTTGGAGACAGCACTAGCCGAGGGTGCCGGGTTCGACGGCTCATCTATTGAAGGATTTGCCAGAATTGATGAGAGTGACATGATAGCTTTGCCCGACCCGTCTACCTTCCAGGTTCTGCCCTGGAGTCTGCCCCAGTACCCTGTAGCCAGAATGTTTTGCGACATTCTAAGACCGGGCGGAGAGTCCTTTGAGGGCGACCCCAGATATATACTGAAGAGGAATCTCCAGAGAGCCGCCAGCCAGGGCTATACCTTTAATGTTGGACCAGAACTGGAGTATTTCTATTTCAAGAACGCCGAGGGAACGCTGACCCTGGATGAAGGTGGCTATTTTGATTTAACACCCCCGGATATAGCCAGTGACCTAAGATTAGAGACCGTGCTTGCCCTGGAACAGATGGGTATCAGCGTCCAGTATAGTCACCATGAAGTGGCCACCAGCCAGCACGAGATAGACCTGCTTTATACTGATGCCCTGACTATGGCGGATAACGTTATGACCTGCCGGCTGGTCATTAAGGAGATAGCCCAAAGGCATGGCGTCTATGCCACTTTTATGCCCAAGCCGATATTCGGTATCAACGGCAGTGGCATGCACGTCCACCAGTCGCTTTTTAAGGGGAACAAAAACGCCTTTTTTGATAAAAATAGCCCGTATTATCTCTCTAAAGTGGCCAAACATTATATTGCCGGTCTGCTAAAACATGCCCCGGAGATTACCTCTATAGTTAGTCAGTGGGTTAATTCCTACAAGCGTCTGGTTCCCGGCTACGAGGCACCAGTGTACCTTTCCTGGGCGAGGAGAAACCGCTCAGACATGATTAGGGTTCCTGAATATCAACCGGGAAAGGAAAACTCTACCCGAGTCGAATTCAGGGTTCCCGACCCTGCCTGCAATCCCTATCTGGCTTTCAGCGTAATGCTAGCCGCCGGTCTGGAAGGCATTGAGAAGGAATACGAGCTGACTGACCCCATTGAGGAAAACGTTTTTGAGATGAGTGATGAGGAAAGAGAGCGAAGGGGAATAGGCTCCCTACCGGGGAACTTATCTGAGGCTATAAGCCTGACGGAAAAGAGTGAGTTAGTCAGAAAAGCCCTTGGTGACCATCTGTTTGAAAGTTTTATTAAGAACAAGAAGATTGAGTGGGACCGATATCGCACTCAGGTAACTGAATATGAACTAAAACGGTATTTACCTATCCTTTGAGACTAGGGAAAACCCTTTACTATCGCCTTGGTCTCTGGCTACCTACGACTGCAATCTCAATGTTCTTACCACAGTGAGGGCAGGTTATATTGAGGACGACAAGCTGACTCATTACTCGCTCAGCCACCACAGTTACCATCGAATCGATATTGTCCAATCGCTGGTCTAACAAATCTAGGCGCTGCTTAATACGTTGAATATCTAACGCCTGCTCTTCAGCTAATCTAACGGGGTCGGCAGCCAAGGCTCAATACCTCGCAATAAAATAGTAATTGACCTCATTATATGCCACTGGCGGCACTATGTCAAAGATTAGAGTCCTATGGACCTTACCTCCTTAATCCCTACGTCATTTAAAAGGTAAGACGAACCGAGAAAAACGGGTGAATTTCGCCATCTGTGCCAATCTTTCCGCCACAAACCTCCCAAAAACCACTGATTTTGGTGCCAACCCGCTTGACAAGCGCACGGCAACCGGAGGATAATAGCAAACGGTTTCCTATAGCCACATCGCCGGGTATGCCCATGGGCTTCGAAACACAGGACGTAGAAAGAAAGACAATCGCCATAATGAAAATCCTAAGGGACTCGCCAGAGCCCCTTGGTGCCAGGGTTGTCGCCCAGCGCCTGAAGGACTACGGGATTGAGCTGGGCGAAAGGGCGGTGCGATACCACCTCAAGCTAATGGACGAGCGCGGTTTTACCCAGCTTCTAGGGCGACGGGACGGTCGGGTGCTCACGGAGCGAGGCGTTGAGGAGGTGGGCAGTGCTCTGGTGAAAGACAAGGTAGGTTTTGCGATATCAAGAATCGAGCTACTGGCGTTTCGCACCACGTTTGACCCGGATAAGCTCTCTGGTCTGATTCCGGTCAACGTCTCATTTTTCCCAGAGGACATATTTGACCGGGCTATTGAGGCGATGAAACCCGCCTTCGAAGCTGGAATTTGTGTGAGTAATTTGGTGGCGGTAGCACACGAGGGAGAAGCCCTGGGAGACTTAGCCGTTCCAAAAGGTAAGACTGGTCTGGCCACGGTTTGTAGCATCGCAATCAATGGAGCCTTGCTTAAGGCTGGTGTCCCAATGGCTTCGAGATTTTCTGGCATCCTTCAGATTAGAAACAACAAGCCTGTTCGCTTTGTTGAGCTCATTGAGTATGCCGGTTGCTCTCTGGACCCCTCGGAAGTATTTATCAGGGCAAAAATGACCTCGGTGAGAGAAGTAGCCAGCACTGGTCACGGCAGAGTGCTGGCGACATACCGCGAGATACCAGCGCTTTGCCGGCCGATAGCGGAAAAGGTGATGACTAAACTTAAGAGCGCTGCAGTGGGAGGTTTGCTGGTCATGGGAGCTACCAGCGAGCCAGTGTGCCAAATCGGGGTTGAACCTAATAGAATTGGCATAATCCTCTACAACGGTTTGAATCCGGTAGCCGCCGCCGTGGAAGCCGGGATAGAGGCGGAAAATCACGGGATGAGCACCGTTATGGAATATCAGCGCTTAGTGAGATTTAAGGAGCTGTAGCATGAAAGAGGTGAGAGTTATCCCCTGCTTGGATGTGAAAGAGGGACGGGTAGTGAAGGGGATAAAGTTCGTTAACTTAAGAGATGCCCGTGACCCAGTGGAAGCGGCGCAGGCCTACTGCCGAGAGGGAGCGGACGAGCTTGTCTTCCTTGACATCTTTGCCACTGTGGAGAATAGAAAAACAAGGCTGGAATGGGTCAAGAAAGTGTGTGAAGTGGTGACTGTCCCTTTTGCTGTAGGTGGCGGGATTGGCAGCATCGAGGAGATGAAGGCACTGCTCGACCTTGGTGTGGACAAGGTCTCGATAAACACTGCCGCGGTCAGAAATCCACAGCTCATAAAGGAAGCCTCACGGCGGTTCGGTAAGAGAAGGCTCGTGGTAGCTATCGACGGTAGAAAGAACCCGGTGGGCAGCGGACGGCCGCGGCTGGAGGTTGTGGTCAAGAGCGGCACCGAGTCTACGGGAATGGACATCGTGGAATGGGCGAAACGCGTCGAAAAGCTGGGTGCCGGAGAAATCCTGCTTACCAGCAAAGACGCCGATGGTACCAAAGAGGGCTATGACCTTGAAATGACGAAGGCAGTAGCCGAGGCGGTAAGCATACCGGTTATAGCTTCGGGTGGTGCCGGCAAGTTAGAGCACCTTTATGAAGCTGTAACCATTGGAAAAGCAGCCGCGGTGTTGGCGGCTTCTATCTTTCACTTCGGGGAAATATCCATCCCGGAAGCCAAGAAATATCTAAAAGAAAGGGGAATACCCGTAAAAATTTAAGGAGGTCAAAATTATGTCACTAAGTAAACCAAACGCCAGCCCAGCAACGGCAACAACAACCAGGGTGGCACCCTCACCCATATCCGGGCTGTGTGTCACCTGCGTTGATGGCTGCCCTGGCTACTGTGAAGTCGGGAGGTCAGCCCTGAGGGGGAGGGAGATAATCTATCCGCAGCCCTTTGGCAAGGTGATCGCGGGCTCGGAGAAAGACTACCCGGTCGATTTTTCCCACTTTAACATTCAGGGAAGCTGTGTAGGTGCAGTGGGTATCGAGGCTGACTCAGATAAGGCAGTTTTCTCAGCGGTTGACATCTCGACTGAAATTGGGGCAGGTAAAGAAAAGATCAAGATGAAGGTCCCGTTCTTCACAGGAGCCCTGGGTTCAACGGAAATAGCCAGGGTGAACTGGGAGGGAGCGGCTATTGCCGTCGCCATATGCGGTGCCGTCCTCGTTTGTGGAGAGAACGTCTGCGGCATGGACCCGGCGGCGGAGTTCAAAAACGGGAAGGTTACGAAGTCTCCTGAACTGGAAAGAAGAGTGAAACAGTATCAGAACTGGTATAACGGCTACGGGGCGCTAGTGGTTCAGGCAAACGTCGAGGACAGCCGTCTCGGTGTTCCCGAATACGCGGTTGAGAAGCTCGGAGTTGAAGGTATTGAGATAAAGTGGGGACAAGGCGCAAAGGATATCGGTGGCGAGGTTAAGCTACCAACCCTTGAACGAGCACAGCAGCTCAAAAGCCGAGGCTACATTGTCCACCCCGACCCGGACAATCCCTACGTTAAAGAAGCGTACAAACTGGGGGGAATAACGGAGTTTGAGAGACACTCACGTCTGGGCATGGTGGATCAAGAGGCATTCTTGAAGGAAGTGGAGCGATTCAGGAAAATCGGTGCCAAGTACGTCACACTAAAAACTGGCGCCTATAGGCCCTCAGACCTGGCGCGGGCGGTGAAATTCAGCTCGCAGGCTAAAATAGACCTGCTTACTGTTGATGGCGCCGGCGGCGGTACCGGCATGAGTCCGTGGCGGATGATGAACGAGTGGGGCATCCCCACCGTATATATTGAAAGCCTGCTTTACAGATTCCTCAAGCGGCTAGACGAGAGAGGGGAGTTTATTCCCACTTGTGCCATTGCTGGTGGTATTGCCCTTGAGGACCACATCTTTAAGGCAATAGCCCTGGGGGCTCCTTATATAAAGGCCGTATGTATGGGTAGGTCCACCCTCACCGCGGCGATGGTCGGGAAGACCCAAGGGCAGCTTATGGAGGAGACATACGGCAAGGGTAGCCGGGAGTATCAGGAAACCTTGCTTCGCACCTTTGTTGGCGCGGCGCAGCTTAAGGAGAAGCTTGGAGACGACTTTGCCAGGGTGCCGCCGGCGGCGATAGGTATCTACACTTACTATGACCGGCTGGCCACTGGACTACGCCAGCTTATGGCGGGCGAACGGAAATTTGCCCTCAAGTACCTAGATAGAAGCGACCTCATGGCTTTGACCCGGGAGGCGGCTGAAGTATCCGGCATCCCGTATGTCATGGAAGCCGATATGGAGGAAGCAGAAAGGATACTGGGCTAAGAAGGAGGAAAAGATGCTCAAGACAGTATGTCCTCGATATTGTCCTGCCCCTTTTTGTGTGGTGGCTTGCCCGGCGGACGCTGTCACCGTCGCCGGTAAAGGTAAAAATGAAAATATTTGCATTGACCTGGATAAGTGTAATGGCTGTGGAATCTGTCGCGTAATCTGCATGACTTTCAGCCGGGATAAAGGCCTGGAAAAGAAGCTGCCCTGGCTTTCCTCAAGAGCTGACTAGTTGCCAGTTTCCTGTGGCGTCAGATTATTATCATCCATGGCTCGCGGTGGTCTGCCAGCCGAGGCACGATGAGTAGCAAATTGTGGTCTTATTGTTCCGGACTCAAAACTAACTTCTGACTTGCCAGTCTCCTCCTCAAGTCGGCTCCTCATGTTCTCAAGCACCCAAAACCAGATGTAGCCATCGATTAAGGCAACCGCTGTTTGCAGACATAAGGCGACCACACCGGTGGAGTACCGTCCCTCGCCAAAGCAAAAGCCGATATAGGTGCTCCACGGTATGCTCAGCGCACCTAGAACTATTGTAGTCGCCTTTAAGATGGCATACTTGGTTCGGAGGCTCATCCTCATTCCTCACATAACAATTTTTTGGCATTTTCCGCCCCTCGTTTCTCTCCGGTTCCCCCTTTTCCCTGCCAATAGCTCACGCTTTCCTTCCTGCCTTGTGGCAGAAACCGCAGACTTCCCTGGCCTACTCCCGACTTATCGACGTCTCCAGCCATTATCCTTGTCTTTTCCGCATAATGCCACCAATCACCCGCCATTCGCTGTGTTACCTCTTCACTGGTATAAGCTTTTTAAAAATGTGACTGACAGCATCAAGAGCCTTATTGAACAATCTCCTCATACCGCTTACTCCTCCCTTCTTTCCCAGAATTACCAATCGTCCTTAGTCCAGCTCGGTTCTCGCTAGGCGGGGAGGCTGCTCCCTCCCGCCTCAACCCCTTCTACCCCCGTGTTATGTCTAGATTTTCTCAACAGTGATTCTTACCTTGTCACCCTTCTTAAGGTCTGCAGAAGGCTTAAAGGTGACCTCCTTCATCTTGTCCGTCCAGTCAACTCTCAGCAGGGCCTTTAAGGTCTCAGTCTTTTTGACGTCTGCTGTCATCTCGGACTGAACTTCACCGATCTTAACTGCGACTGCCATCTTTACGCCTCCTTTCTATCCAGGGTCAAACAAGAGCAACCTCCCCAGTTTTTTAGTGTAAGCGAACTTACGTTAGAGGGACGCTAGAAAAATATTAGAGTTTCGTTAGAGTGCCATTAAGGAGACGGTATCTAAACTACTTGCCCCATTCTGCCTAAATTCGTCGGTGATACGGAATATATCCGGATAAATCCTCTTATTGGCACTATGCTTGCCCGTAGAGCATTGCTGGTATAAAATTTTTGTGGGACCTTGCTATGCCCCAGCGAAGATTTGAATTCTTGGTCGGGACTCAACGACTAGTAGGAGATATTCATCTCCCTGACGATTTCACGGGACCTTTCCCCTGTGTCATCTGCTCCCACGGCTATAAGAGTCACCGAAATAGTGAGAAGTACTTTCAGATAGGGTATCGGTTCCCTATTGAGGGTATTGCTGTGCTCAGATTTGACCATCGAGGAGCATTGAATGGAGAAAGCGATGGCAGGTAGAAATCTATTCTGTGTTTCCCTAATTGACCCGGAAACTCCTGAAGAGCTATCGAAAAGATACTGGTTAGAAGTGGAAGGGCAGGTAGCCAGGCTGGAAAGAAGTTTTGGGCGGGTCAACAAGCTGTATCACGAGGCTAACTACCTAGCCGAAGAAGCTGGTCTAAAACATATCAAGAGGCTTAACGAAAAGGCTTATCAGCTAATCAAGAGCAAGGTTGATGCTGGAGCTAAGGTGGAGGCACTGGAAGACAGAGAACTGTTTCTGGGAATAGCTGATTGTCAGCTATTCCTGACCCTCAGGTTCTCGAGTAAAGAGGTGCTGGATAAAGTCTCAAAGCTAACGCCGGAGATAGCGCAGGTCTATGAAAAGGCTTTGCAGAAAAGAAGGGAACATATCCCGAAGCAAATTTCCGACACTTTGAAAGACGGTGAGACCGGAATGCTGGTAATGAGGGAAGAGGAGAGGATAAAAATTCAGTTTCCGCCAGAAATTAATGTGATTCTAGTCAGGCCACCTGCTTTAAGCGAAATTGAGAAATGGCAAAGAGAGCATCAGCGGTAGCAAGGCTGGCAGGCAAAGCTCGATCCCTCCATAAGTGAGGCTATGTATAAAGGGTATAATCTGACGTCTAACCTTGAGGAACGCATTAAGACTTTGACCCGGTGGATGTCTGAAGCCAGGCATCTGGTCATTTTCACCGGTGCTGGCATCAGCACCGAGTCGGGTTTACCCGATTTCCGGGGGCCAGACGGTCTCTGGACAAGGCGGGCGAAAGGACTGCCGCCTCCCAAGTTTGACTGGTCGTCAGCCAAACCGAATGAGTCTCATATGGCGATTACAGAACTCCAGAATATGGGCAAACTTGCCTTTCTTATCTCGCAGAACGTGGACAACCTGCATCTGAAATCAGGCATACACCCGGATTTGCTCGCTGAGCTCCACGGTAATGTGACTAAATTGCGCTGTCAAGGTTGTGGGTTCAAATGTGACAACTTTCCCGATTTGACTACCTGTCCTATCTGCGGAGGAAGACTTGCCTCCAGCGTGGTGAATTTTGGCGACCCGCTGCCCGAAAAAGAGCTCAAGGAGGCAGAGTGGCACTCACGACACTCTGACCTTTTCATCGTGGTTGGTTCCAGTCTGGTTGTTTATCCTGCTGCCGAGATGCCAAGAATTGCCCTTGAATCTGGCTCAAAGCTGGTGATTATTAATCAGCAGGAGACACCTCTGGATAGTGTATGCCACCTCCGATTCAGGGAGAGAGCGGGGGAGGTACTACCACAGGCAATAGCCAGCTTGAAAAAGCTTGTGGTCCGTTGACCAGCTCTTCACGAATCCCTTTTTGCGCTTCCACCATTCCTTTTCCCTGACATCCGGGAAAGGCGGTAATCCGCCGAAATACTCTCCCCCAGTCTAGCGACAATTTCACCGTCGTAACGCTCAATGTTGCCTTCATCGCAGAGTTTGGCCAGCCCGGGGTCTATGGGCAACCGCCCCAGCAGCGGGGCACCGGCTGCCTGTGCCATCTCTTCTCCCCGGCTCTTACCGAAGAGCTCAATCTTCTTATCAATCTCGGGCACATATAAATAGCTCATATTCTCTATTACGCCGAGAATGGGTTTACCCATCTGCTGCGCCATCTTGACAGCTTTGCGGACGACCATCGCCGTCAGCTCCTGCGGGGTAAAGACGATAATTACCCCGGATATCGGGAGCTGCTGCATCACGGTAAGGGGGGCGTCCGCCGTGCCCGGCGGCAGGTCAACAATCAGGTAGTCCAGCTTTCCCCAGAGCACCTCTTCCCAGAACTGGGTAATCGCCCGGCCGATGAGCGGGCCCCGCCAGACGACAGCATCATCCTCACTGGGCAGGAGAAGGTTGATGGACATGACCTCAATCCCGGACTTTGATGTCGTTGGCAGAAGACCGTTCTCGTTGCCGCTGGGCGGAACTTTGATGCCAAACATCCTGGGGATACTCGGCCCAGTGATATCGGCATCCAGGATGCCTACCTCATAGCCCTTTCTCCTCAGGGCGATAGCCATCAGACTTGATACCAGAGACTTGCCCACGCCCCCCTTGCCACTCATCACCGCCAGGACATGGTCAATTTTGTTTAAGTCCTTCGCCCCGATGTCGCTATACTCAACGGTCACTTCCCTGACTTCGGGCAGTTTCTCAATGGCTTCCCTCGCTTTTGTCTTAATCCAGTCCTGCGCTCCAGGGACAAGACCGGTCGAGGCGAGGATAACGTTGACCTTGTTATCCGTGACGGCTATCTCCCGTACCAGATTCGTGCCGACGATGCTGCGCCTGGTGGCTGGCACCAGCACTGATTCAAGACTTTCTATCACCTGCTCCTTCGTTGGCATTATTACCTCCAGAATTATCGTTCAGGTGGCTAGTGCAGTCGCTCCATCAGATTTGGCAGTTTGCCCTTGAGATACAGCTTTACCGCTTCTTCAATGCTCTCAACGTCGGTGACCACCGTTTCAATGCCGCGACTCTTAAGGCTTTCATAGGCACCCCAACCCATGCCCCCGGCGATAAGGACTTTGCAGTCGCCGATGCTCTGGGCCATGGCGGCATGCCTTGACTGCGCACCGGCATCAAAGCCGTGTCTTTCACCCGGAGAGCTTTCATGGTGCTGGCCACCGGCAAAAGTATGGTGTCCTGCCTTATCCCTCGTCTCCCTATTCACCACCTTCCCATCTTCCACTGTCAGCACCACATAGTAGGGCGCCCGCCCGAAGTGCTGGCTGATGGTGGTACCGTCTTCAGATACTGCTGCGATTTTCACTATTTTGTCCCTCCTCTTCGATATTAAGTTCGTATTTCGGACTTCCGTTGCTAAAGGACAGCCTGAGCCTGACCTTCTTACCTTCGGCAAGGTACTTTTCAGCCTCGTCGCGTATTCTCTGGGACTCGGGAGATTTCAGGAAGGTCACCAGCATCTCAAATTTTTGCCTGGTCTCCTCGCTATCCTCTCCCCGCAGGAACTCCCTAAGGCAACCATCAAGTTCCTGTTCAGCCAGGCACTTGATGCACTTACCGGGAAGTTCGCCGCTCGTATATCTTGGTTCAAGGTCAATTGGTTTCATATTGCCTAACCTCAGTGTCTCCGGCATTCCCCGCCGCTAGAGCACGGCGGTGTCTCACATCGCTCCGTACGCCCGCAGCAGGTAGTCCCCGACCTAGTGGCATTGCGTAGCAGACTTGGAGCCGATAACAATCTTTCCAGATTCTGGCTGCCACAGCCCGGGCAGGCCGGTTTTTTTGTTATCAGAACTGCCGGATAGTAGAAACTCCGTTACCTTGCCACATTCTTGGCATTTGAAGTCATAAACAGGCATAGTTCCTCCTCATTTCTTGAGCGATGCCATAATAAGTCCCCACAGTTCTTCCATTTGCCGGGAAATCCCGTTTCTGGTGTATTCAACTACCGGTAGACCGTGTACCATCGCCTCCGTCACCGTACTATCAAATGCGATACAGCCGGCGATTTCTATTCCCTGCTCTTCGCAGAACTTCTCAATCTGCCGGGTGTTTCCCTCGTTGATGTCATACTTGTTGATGCATACCATGGCAGGGATATTAAAGTGGCGGCACACGCCGAGCACCCGCTCCAGGTCGTGTATGCCGGAGAGTGTCGGCTCGGTTACCAGCAGGGCCAGGTTGGCACCAGACAACGACGAGATGACCGGGCAGCCGATGCCCGGCGGGCCATCGCTGATGATGCATCCAGCACCCTGTTTTTCTGCCAGCTCCCTTGCCTTTTGCCTCACCAGCGCCACCAGCTTACCAGAGTTCTCCTGGGCGACTCCCAGCCGGGCATGGACCAGAGAGCCGTATCTCGTATCCGAGATAAACCAGTGCCCGGCCATGTTCTCCTCCATGGTAATGGCTTGAGCAGGACATACCTGCGAGCAGAAACCACAGCCCTCACAGGAGACGCGGTCTACTCTGAAGTCTAAAATTGCTTTGAAGCGGCAGATCTCCTGGCAAAGTCCGCACCGTGTGCATTTCTCTTCATCAATTGAAGCAACCTGCCCGCTCCAGAATTCATGCTTCTCACGTGTAGTCGGCTTGAGCAGCAGGTGAAGGTCAGCGGCATCAACGTCACCGTCCACCAGTACCTTATTCTCTGCCAGCGCGGCGAAGCAGGCGACGATGCTGGTCTTTCCCGTACCGCCCTTACCGCTTAAAACAACGACTTCTTTCATCCACTATCTCCCGAATCCGGTCGAAAAGCACCTCAAAACTCTTCCTGTAACGGGGTATCCCCTTTACCAGGGCTATCCCCTGCGAATACAGCCGGGCAATCTCCATATCAAGTGGTATGGTAAGCATAGTTGGAATATTCTCTCCAGAGCAGTATCCCTCTATTCTTTTATCACCTGTCCCGGCACGATTGACAACCACGCCACAGGGGACTCCAAGCTCTTTTACCGTCTCCACGGCTAGAATAAGGTCGTTAAGGCCAAAAGGGGTTGGCTCGGTTACTAGCAGGCAGAAATCGCTGCCCTTGATTGATTGCACAACAGGGCATGATGTCCCCGGCGAGACATCAATGATGACTATGCTTTCTTGATTAGCCTTCTCCTTGACCTTCCGGATTACCGGCGTCGGCATCGGCTCACCCACATTCAGCCTGCCCTGTACGAAGTCGACGCCATCTGCATACCCGCACTCAACCACGCCTATTTCCCTGCCTACCTCGGCAATAGCCTTTTCCGGGCAGAGGTAGCTGCAGGCGCCGCAACCATGGCAGAGGTTAGGAAAGACAAGGACAGTCTTAGAGAAAACGGCAATGGCGTGGTAGGCACACACTTCAGCGCACCTGCCGCAATAAGCGCATTTATCTTCTTGGACTTGAGGTACAAGGATATTGACTGCTTCACTACCGCTGATAACCGGTTTTATGAAGATATGGTCGTTGGGCTCCTCCACATCGCAGTCAAGAAGCTGCACCTTCTGTCTATCTTTCAGGGACAGGGCAAGGCTGGTGGCCACCAGCGTCTTGCCGGTGCCCCCTTTGCCACTGGCAACCGAGATAATCATATTTATTTTATTCTCTCACCATCCTGGTGCCGCACTTGGGGCAACTCACGCTGTAACAGGGCACTCCCTGTTTGTGCGGTACCTTTTCCCCGCAACTGGGGCAGATGCAGTTACCGCCGGGCCCCGAGCCGGGGCGAGTGCCCCCCATTCTACCCCCTCTTTGCCCTCTACCAGTTGGCAGACCAGTGCCGTCTCCTCTGGGCATAAATACACCTCCCAAGAATTTTCGCTATTGTCTCCAGCCCATACCCCTGCGGCGTCGCATGCCACCGCCCATACCGAAATGGCCCGGAACGTTGGGCTGGGAGCTGGCCTTCAGCTTCCCTGATTTGTAGTCCTCGACTGCCTGCCGAACTTCGCCCGATACTCCGGTCACAATCTTGATACCCGCGGCAGACAGTACCTGGTAGGCATTAGGGCCGCAGTTGCCAGTGAGCACAGCTTCTACGCCTTTACCGACGATAGTCTGTGCCGTCGCAATCCCTGCCCCACCACCGGCCATCGCCCCGGCGTTTTCCAGAGACTCAAATTCCATCGTATCAGGGTCAACAATGACAAAATACCGGCAGCGCCCGAAACGCGGGTCTACATCGGCATCAAGATTAGCAGCCGTGGCCGATATCGCAATCTTCATGTTCTCTCCTTGCCGAGGCCGGAGCTTAAGGGCCCCGGCCTCCTTCAGGTCAGCTCTTTTTCTCAAGCTCCTGGATACGGCGCTCAATATCCTCAAGCTGTCGCCTAGTTGCCTCGGCCTGGGTCTTAAGGAAACTGAGTTCTTCCTCACGTGTGGGTGCTGTCCGGTAAGGGGCCGGGGCAAAATAGGGAACCGCTGCACCTCCAAGCCCGGGATACCAGCACCGCGGTAAGCCGCCCCTGCCCCTGCCCACGTAGGGCCAGGGCGGAGAGCTTCCCCTGAAACCGTACCCTCTTCCGTATCCGTAGTACATCTTTCCACCTCCTTCGGTTACTTTTATTGAAGCTGGCGCTAACTCACCAATAGCACCAGCAGGGCACACCGACGCACAGGTACCACAATTAGTGCAGAGTTGCCCGTTTATCACTGCCCGGTTACCGTCAATGGTGATAGCTCCTTGAGGGCATACCTCAACACATTTCCCGCAACCGGTGCACTTCGTTTCGTCAAGTGGACAGAACATCATCAATGATTTTCATCTCGCTATCCTCTCCCCCTTCGCCAGCCTTGCCCTCTGCCATGAAAACCTATACCCGCCGGAAGAAAAGGCTCAACAGCCGGAGCACGGCAAACAGGACAAAATTGAGGGGCACCGGCCATGATAGTTTGAAAGGGCACTTCCCACTCATGGTTAGTGGCACAACGCAGGCGCAGCGGCGAAACCTCAAAGTTGCCACCCTCGATTCTTATTGCCTTGCCATTAAGCAGGGCATCGGCTATCTTCTGGCGGGCTGAGTAAAGCACTCTCTGGAACGTGGGACGAGAGATGTTCATCTTCTCGGCGCACTCTTCCTGCTCCAGTCCTTCCAGGTCTTTGAGACGTATAGCTTCAGCCTCCTCTACTGTAAGCTGGATTTCCTCCAAATCCCTCAATGGTATGCCTGCCGGCTTGAAGAAGGTTACACCCGGGACGAAGGCAACCCTTCGGCACTTAAAACGTCTGGCCACACTTCACCCACCTATTATGAGCGTATGCTCATTATTTATATTAGCATTAAAGGTAAAAGCTTGTCAAGGGATTAATCTTTAAAGATCGGGGACGCACCTTACAGGACAAGCAAAAATGAAAAGTGGTGGTAATCCAATTACCAGACCTTGAAGCTGGAAAACCTGAAGCTAAATATTGGTTGATAATATTTCTATGGTGGGGAAAGGGGACAATGCCCGGACTTTTATTTGAGAAAAGTGTCTGATTCCGGCGGTGCAGAAGCTGATGGTCTCACACCAATACTTTAACGCTTGATGTTAGGAATTTTTGAAAATTAGACTGTCTACAGCTATCTAATTTTTCAAAATTGGACTCTTGGGAACTCGTTTAGCGGATAGGTAACCGACTTTACCATCCGGTTCTC
>DAOUCV010000043.1:0-2113 GCA_034432095.1 Dehalococcoidales bacterium | reverse complement strand
AGATTACTAACCGCAAAAGATTACAGTCAGACTAAGAAAGGAGGTTAAGGGAGAATGAAGAGGCTTGTGTGGATATTGGTGAGCTGCCTGATGGTGCTATCTCTGGTGATAGCCTCCTGTGCCCCGAAACAAGCGGCGAAAGAAGAGGAAGTAGGGGAAGTAACGGTAGTAAAAGCCCCGGAAGAAAAGGTAGCTGAAGAGAAGGTAGCAGCACCAGCTCCAGAGGTGCCAAAGTATGGCGGCTCGATTACACTAGCCATGACGGCGGATGTGAATGACTTCCTCCCCTGGTCGCTTTGGGCGTCGGCTCCCGTCCAGCAATGTCACGAATGGGTCTGGAACGGCGACTGGGCGAAGGGGCCTGCTGGTGGCTATGGCGAAAATATTGTGGCCTATGAAGCCAGCACCCGGGTTCCTGGAATCCAGGCATACTACCTTGCCGAGGATATTCACTGGCAAATTGACCCGGGCGGGCAAACGGGCACCGTCTTCATCAAGATTAAGAAGGGGATACGGTACGGCCTTGACCCGAATAACCCAGCCAGTGTCCTCGTCGGTGGTCGGGAAGTAACCGTTGATGACGTCATCTGGAACTATGATATGCGTATGAATGACCCCAGAGCCCATCCCGGCGCTTTTATCCATGCATTCTTCCCCTGGATGCACGGCATTCACCCGGTGAAAATTGGCCCGCAGGAGCTTTCTCTGACTTTCCCCATAGCGCAACTTCTAAATGGGATAATGTTCCTGTGCGATGGAAGCCAGATATTCCCACCGGAGCTGGATACGAAATACCGGGCTCAAGCGTCTGATTGGAGGAGCTGCGTTGGCGCTGGACCATTCATGATGAAGGATTACATTCCCAGTAACATGATAGTAGTAAAAAGGAACCCTAATTACTGGGGCAAGAACCCGGTGGGTCCGGGAAAAGGTAACCAGCTACCATACCTCGATGAGATCAAGTATATTGTCATGCCCGACCTGTCTACCCGTCAAGCCGCCCTCCGCACCGGTCAAATTGACCAGATGACCGGCTTTTCCATCGAAGACAGGGCTCTTATGCTCAGGCAAAGACCGGAGTTGAAGGAAGCCGTAGGCGGTCTTATGTCCGCGGGCTTGCTAGGTATGAGGACGGACCGGGCTGGAACACCCTTTAGCAATGTCAAGGTACGCCGGGCAATGATGATGGCTACCGACTTCAACACGATAAACCAGGGTCTGTACAAAGGTCTCGGACAAATCCTGACCTGGCCCTACTGGAAGCAAAAAGGATACGAACCTCTCTACCTTGGCCTTGATGACCCGGACTGCCCGGAGACAATCAAGGAGCTTTACGTCTATAACCCGGAGAAGGCCAAGCAGTTGCTTAAGGAAGCAGGCTACCCCAATGGCTTCAAGGCTGAAGTGTTGCTGACACAGGCCGATGTGGACTACTACTCGATAATCAAAGAGCAGTGGGCTAAAGTGGGTATTGAATTGCGGTTCAATGTCCAGGAGTTTGGTGCTTATTGGGGCCTGTTGCAGAGTGATGCTTACGAAGAGATGGTAGTGTCCTTCATACCGCCTCCTTCTTCATGGCCCGAGTGCGCCGGTTACACCGGGATAACCTCGAGTAACTTCAGTCACATCGACGACCCCTTTGTCAACGCCGCGGTCGACCATATGCTTACGACGGCTATAACAGACCAGCGTGCGGCGATGAGGGAAACCAGAGAACTGATGAAATACCTGCTTGAAGGGGCGTGGGTAATCCCGACCCCCAGATATCCTACCTACACTCTATGGTGGCCCTGGCTGAAGAACTATTCTGGTGAGAACGTTATCGGCTGGGCAGCATCTATATGGCCGTGGTGGGTCTGGGTAGACCAGAGCATGAAGAAATCCATGGGCTACTAAGTCCGGGAAATAGAGAAAGTCAAAGAAGGGGGTGGAGGAGATAAATTCTCCACCCCCTTCTTCTTTATCTAGACTTTAGCCTCGCTCCAGTGAATTAACCACTCTGTTAGGAATTTTTGAAAATTAGACTGTCTACAGCTATCTAATTTTTCAAAATTGGACTCTTGGGAACTCGTTTAGCGGATAGGTAACCGACTTTACCATCCGGTTCTCCCAC
>DAOUCV010000042.1:0-2141 GCA_034432095.1 Dehalococcoidales bacterium | reverse complement strand
CGTTTAGTGTCCAGATTTTATGGCACTGGCTACAATGCCCTTGTGGTCTTTGACCGTCTGGTGGTGATGTTACCGCTGTTACCATCGCTTAACCCCCTTTGAGCTTATTTGCCCTGTGAGGCAAACGGTCAAGCTAGGCTTGTCGGTATTCAGTTGTTAAGGTGCTTTTTGTTTTTACAGCTTCATCATCCAACAAAAAGAACTTTCGTGATATTAGAAAAAGCAATTGCTTTATCCTCCCCCTCCGGGGCCAGATGGCTTTTGATAAAAAAGAATTCTCTCCACGAAGAAGCTGACTTTCCGGCTATTGACTTAGACCGTAGATGAGTTTACAATTGTACCCGAAATGAATACGAACACGGCGCATAAAGACATCTCATCGTTACTCTTCGGCAAGACCCGGCGGGCAATTCTCTCGCTTCTCTATGGGCATCCTGAAGAGTCTTATTACCTGCGTCAGATTGTAAGGATGGTAGGTTTCGGTTTGGGAGCTGTACAAAGAGAGGTTAAGCTGCTCACCGATGCCGGTATTATTCGCCGCCGGAGAAGCGGACATCAGGTCTATTTCCAGGCCAATACCGACTCACCGGTATTCAAGGAACTTAAGAGCCTGATAACCAAGACCGTTGGTATTGGCGATACACTGCGTACTGCCTTATCATCCTTTAACGACCGCATTAAAGTTGCTCTGGTCTACGGGTCAGTTGCCAGGGGAGAAGAAAACCAGCGTAGCGATATAGATTTGCTGGTCATTGGTGACATTGCTTTTGCCGAAGTTGTTAAAGCGCTTCGGGGCGCGCAGGAGACGCTGGGGAGGGAAATCAACCCGACCGTCTATCCTGAAGAAGAATTTCGCTCCAGAGTTTCAGAAGGGCATTATTTCATACAGAATGTCCTCAACGGTCCCAAGATATTCGTGATTGGAGATGAAGATGAGCTTAAGCGACTGGCTGGATAAGGGGTGGCTGGTCAAGCACCGCCCCGACCGCCGGGAAATCAGGGAGCTACTGGGTATCGCCGACCGGGCTATCGCCGATGCTGAGGTTAAAGGAATCAGCCCTGACGCACGACTCGGTATCGCCCACAATGCCGCTTTACAGTTGGCTATCGCCGCTCTGGCGGCTACTGGTTACCGTGCTGGGCGTGAAGCTCACCACTACCGTGCCATCCAGTCCCTGGCTTTTACCATCGGCGCCAGCACTGACTTGGTTGACCAGCTGGATAGCTTCCGCAAGAAGCGTAACATCAGCGACTATGAGCGGGCCGGTGCAGTATCTGAGCATGAAGCCAGAGAAATGCTGGCTTTGGCAAAGTCGTTACGTGAAACGGTAAGAGCATGGCTGAAGAAAAATCACCCGCAATTAGTCTAGGTACGTTATTGACGAGTGGGGTACACTGACTATGGCGGAGAAATTGAAAGCTGGCTGTATTGTCAAGGGGCATTTCTGGCCGGAACCCGTTGAGATAAAGTTGCTTGAAGAGGCCGGTGAATATGTCCACATAGTCGGGGCAACAACCATCTCCGGAAAGCATATTGACCAGATTATTCCACGTGACGAGTTTCATCGGCTTTCCCTCCAGAGCGAAGGGACACTCTTTTCCGAAGAACCATGGAAGACCTTCCTGACCCTTGAAACGATACGCTACAGATTTGCATCCCTGTATGACCCTCTGCTGGCAATGAATACGTATAAGGTGGACCCGCTGCCCCACCAGATTGAAGCAGTCTACGGCCACATCCTGAAGCTTCCGAGGATTCGTTTTCTCATTGCCGATGACCCTGGAGCTGGAAAGACCATCATGGCCGGGCTAGTCATAAAGGAAATGAAGCTCCGCTATCTGGTCAGGAGAATCCTGATTATATCCCCCGGACATCTCAAAGACCAGTGGCGACGGGAGCTGGCAGAGAGGTTTGAGGAAAGGTTCGTGGTGATTGACAGGGCGGTTCTTGATGCACTTTATGGAGAAAATGTCTGGCTTAGAGAAAGCCAGATTATTACGTCTATCGATTTTGCTAAACGGGATGATATTCTCCCATCCATCGCCGCCGCACGCTTCGACCTCATCATCGTGGATGAAGCCCATAAGATGAGCGCCCAGCGCTGGGGTGATAAACTGGACAAGACCGACCGCTACCAACT
>DAOUCV010000041.1:0-20362 GCA_034432095.1 Dehalococcoidales bacterium | reverse complement strand
CGGTACCTATTCGGGGCGGGGCTGCAAAGGGCAAAAGTCCCGCGCTGGCTACCGGGTCAAGCGCGGCTTTGAAGGTGGGCAGTTACCTTTAATTAAACGCTTGCCGCAGAAGCGCGGCTTTGTCAATACCTTTAGAGCCGAATATAACGTTATTAATATCACGAAGCTTAATATGTTTGAGGCAGGGAGTGAGGTAACACCAGAAAGATTGCTGGCTAGCGGGTTGGTGAAGTCCCTGCGACGACCAATCAAGGTTCTGGCTGATGGCGAAATTAACCGCCCCCTTTTGGTAAAGGCACACCGTTTCTCCTCAGCGGCGAAGGCTAAGATTGAGGCGGCAGGGGGCAGAGCGGAGGAGGTGGGGTATGCGTCCGAGGCAAACTAGGCCACGCCTTCTTCAGGCGATGATTGACGCCTTCCGTCTGCCCGACTTAAGGCGTCGCATTCTTATGACTTTAGGTATGCTGGTAGTATTCCGCTTTGTGGCTCATATTCCTCTGCCTGGGGTGGACGTGGCCGCCCTGAAAAACCTGTTTGAACAAAATGCCTTGCTGGGTATGCTGGACATGTTCAGTGGCGGTGCCATGCGGAACTTCAGTATTGCCGCGATGGGGGTTTACCCTTATATCACGGCTTCAATTGTTATGACGCTTTTGGTGCCACTTATACCACGCCTGCAGGCTATTTCCCAGGAGGGCGAAGCCGGTCAGCGGAAGATTAATCAGATTACTCACTGGCTGACGGTGCCCGTAGCTGCTTTTGCTGGTTACGGGCAGTTAGTCTTGCTCCGGCGTGAGGGTGTTTTGGCCAGTGCCGAGTTGTTGCCCACAGCCGCCATGGTTCTGGCATTGACCGCTGGCACCATCTTCCTGGTCTGGCTGGGTGAGCTTATTACTGAATACGGTATCGGTAACGGTGTATCCATAATAATCTTTGCCGGCATTGTCGCTGGCTACTGGCAATCGGCTGGCGGCGGCTTGCTGGCTTGGCAGCAGGGGCAGGTGGCTGGTCTGGTGGCTTACATTCTCATTGCCCTAGTTACCATTCTGGCCATAGTCTACTTTACCGAGGCACACCGCCGTATTCCCGTGCAGTATGCTCGCACCGTCTTTCGTGGCGACCGAATGTATCGGCAAGCCGGGTCAACCCATATTCCGCTGCGGGTGAACGCCGCCGGGATGATACCTCTCATCTTTTCTATGTCTATGGTCATGTTCCCGGGGATGATAGCCAGTTATTTTGCCGGTCCGGCTGATAACCCTAACCTAGCTAATTACATTATGGAGATATTTAGTCCTAGTACAGCCTTGCCACTGGGCTTAGTGTACTGGGGGCTCTATTTTCTACTGACGATTGCCTTTGCCTTCTTTTATACTATGGTGATTTTTGAGCAGCAGGATTTGGCTGGCACCCTGCAACGGCAGGGGGGCTTCGTCCCCGGGATCCGACCGGGAAAACATACCGCGGATTATTTAAACCAGGTAGTCAGCCGTATTACCTGGGCAGGCGCCCTCTTTCTTGCTATAGTGGCGGTAATACCCTTCTTAGCCCGGGAGGTTACCGATGTCCAGACGATACAGCTGTCCAGCATGGGTCTATTAATTGTGGTTGGGGTAGTTTTGGATACCATGAAGCAGATGGAGGCACAACTGACAATGCGGCGCTATGAAGGCTTTATTAAATGACACCGCTCTCAAAGGCGGGTTGCATACAGGAGGGAAAAGGTGTATCTTGTTTTTCTGGGTGCTCCGGGTGCCGGCAAGGGAACGCAGGCGGCTAGGGTGGCACGTGAGCTGAAGCTGGCACATATTGCCACTGGTGACCTGTTTCGGCAGGCACTAGAGCGGGGAACCCAGTTAGCCGTACAGGCCAAGTCCTATATGGAGAAAGGGGTGCTGGTCCCTGACGAAATAACGATGCGAATGGTTCTGGAGCGTATATCAGCCTCAGATTGTAAGGGAGGGGTAATCTTTGATGGTTTCCCCCGCAATCTGAAACAGGCCCAGGCATTGGACAAAGCTCTGGCTAAGGAGGGTAGGGCTTTGGATAAGGTGGTATATATCAAGGTCTCAGAGGCAGAACTGCTCAAGCGCTTGAGTGGGCGCTGGATTTGTCGTCAATGCCAGACCCCGTATCATGCTATTAACTCTCCTCCGCGGGTCTGGGGGAAGTGTGACCGGTGTGGTGGTGATTTGTACCAGCGCCCTGACGATACCGTGGAAACAGCCAAGAAGAGACTCGAGGTCTATTTTACTGAGACTGCGCCACTTATTGATTACTATGCTCAGGCGGGTAAGCTAGTAGAAATAGATGGAGAGGGGAGTGTGGACGAGGTGGGGAGAAGAATAGTAGAATCTCTTAGGGGGGAGTTTGTTTACCCGAGGGAGAGATGAGTATAATCATTAAGTCAGACGAGGAGCTTGCCGCAATGCGCCAGGCGGGCAGGATTGTCGCTACTGTGCTGGAGGTGTTAAAGCTAAAGGTGAAACCAGGGATAAAAACCGAGGAATTGGATGTCATTGCTGCTAGAGAGCTGAAGAAACTGGGAGCCAAGCCCTCGTTTAAGGGATATCGAGGATTTCCCGCTAATATATGTGTTTCCATAAATGACGAAATCGTGCATGGAATCCCGGGGAAACGGGTCTTGCGCGAGGGAGATATCGTCTCCCTTGACCTTGGAGCAATTTTTATGGGTTTTCAGAGTGATGCCGCGGTGACCGTAGGTGTGGGCAATATTAGTCAGGAGGCTAAGAGGCTTGTGGAAACTACCGAGGGTGCCCTGAAAGCCGGCATTGCCGCCGCTCGTGCTGGGAGGAGGCTGGGCGATATTTCCGCCGCCATCCAGCATTATGCTGAGTCGAGAGGGTATTCAGTGGTGAGAGAATATACCGGTCATGGCATCGGGCGGGAGATGCATGAGGAGCCTCAAATACCTAACTTCGGTTTAAAGGGACAGGGACCAGTGCTGAAGAAAGGCATGACCCTTGCCCTTGAGCCGATGGTGAATATTGGTGACTGGCGCACCAGACTCGATGATAACCAGTGGACAGTGCTTACTAATGACGGTAGTCTTTCGGCACACTTTGAGCACACCATCGCCATCACTGACGATGGGGCTGAGGTACTGACTAGTCTGTAAATGGGGAGTCTATGCCTAAAAAAGAGACGATTGAGGTTGAAGGGGTAGCTGTTGAATCGTTGCCCAACGCCATGTTTCGGGTCGAGCTGGCCAACGGACACAAGGTTTTAGCTCATATCTCGGGCAAAATGAGGATGAATTATATCAGGATTCTACCTGGCGATAGGGTGTTGGTCGAGCTATCGCCTTATGACCTGAGCCGCGGCAGGATTACCTATCGGTTTAAGTAATTCTATTTAAAATAAGGGTGGACGTGAAAGTTAAAGCTTCAGTTAAAGTTAGGTGTGAAAAGTGCAAGGTGGTAAAGCGGCGGGGGGTAGTTATGGTGATTTGTCCCAACCCCAAGCATAAGCAGAGACAAGGTTAGCATTTTACCGAATAAGGAGGGAAAGGGTGCCACGTATCGCTGGAGTTGAAATCCCTGGAAACAAGCATATTGGAATTGCTTTACGCTATGTCTATGGCATTGGCCCTACCTTGAGTCAGAGAGTTCTAGCTCAGGCTGGAGTCAACTCTGATGTTAAAGCGGATGAGCTTACCGAAGACGAGCTTAATCGTATCCGGGAGATTATTGACCGTGAGTACCGGGTTGAGGGTGAACTCAGAAAAGAGGTTAACCTTAATATCAAACGCCTTATTGAAATTGGCTGCTATCGGGGTATCAGGCACCGACATAATCTGCCGGTCAGGGGGCAGAGGACGCGCACTAATGCCCGCACCCGGCGGGGGCCTCGTCAAACGGTAGCCGGCCGAGGCAAGAAGCGAGGCATGGCCAAGAAGTAACCGAGGTAAATAACTAGATAGGAGAGGAAGGTGACACAGGGGAGAAGGACCAAGGTAAGAAGGCGGGAACGCAAATCTATTCCCAGCGGGAGGGCCTATATTCAATCCAGTTTTAATAATACCATAGTGACTCTCACCGACCCCCAGGGGAACGTTATTGCCTGGGGGAGCTCGGGGACAGCCGGGTTTAAAGGCTCACGCAAGGGCACGCCTTATGCGGCTCATTTGGCCGCTCATGATGCGGCGCGGAAAGCTATGGAACACGGCTTGCGTCAGGTGGGGGTTTATGTGAAGGGTCCGGGCAGTGGGCGGGAGGCCGCCATTCGTTCTCTCCAGAGTGCGGGTCTTTATATTACCAGTATTACGGATGTGACCCCTCTCCCGCACGCTGGCTGTCGCCCTCCAAAAAGAAGGCGGGTGTAAGGTAGAGAAATGGCAAGATATACAGATGCAGTTTGTAAGTTGTGTCGTCGCTGCGGCGAGAAGTTGATGCTCAAGGGTAGCCGGTGTCTTACTCCTAAGTGCGCTATGGAGAGGCGAAAGAGAATATCAGGCCGCCGGCGTAGAGTCTCTGACCGTGGTCTTCAATTAATTGAGAAGCAGAAACTCCGCTATGCCTATGGAGTTCTGGAGAGACAGTTTAAACGCATTTTTGCTCAGGCGGCAAAACAGCAGGGTATCACTGGCGAAAATCTACTGGTACTGCTGGAGAGGCGGCTGGATAATGTAGTCTATCGTTTGGGGTTCGCTGACTCCCGTGCTCAAGCTCGCCAGCTCGTTCAACACGGGCATATTTTGCTTAATGGACGCCGGGTTAATATCCCTTCATACCTGGTCAAAGAAGGCGATACCATTAGCTGGAAGGATACCAAGACCGAGTATTATAAGCAGCTGCTGCAGAATATTCAGGCTAAATCCGTGGTCAGTTGGTTAAGCTTGGATAGGCAGAACCTTGTGGGTCAAGCTATATCTTTACCCACTCCTGATGAGATTGGCGCCGAATTTGACGGGAAGGCGGTAGTTGAGTATTACTCGCGATAAGGAGGTAGCGTTTTGTCTCATCTTGTAGTGCCTAAAGCTGAGTGTGTTGAAAGTAGAGATAACTATGGACGGTTTGTCGCCGAACCACTGGAAAAGGGTTTTGGCATTACTCTGGGAAATGCCCTGCGGCGAGTGCTGCTTAGCCAGCTCCAGGGAGCCGCGGTGACCCGGGTTAAGATTGAGGGAATCGAGCACGAATTCCGCGCTATCCCTTATGTAAAGGAAGACGTTACGGAGTTTCTCTTAAATGTTAAAGCCCTCAGGTTAAAGCCCCTTTCCGGTCGCCCGGGCAAGCTAATATTGGAGGTGGCGGGAGAGGGGCGAGTTTGTGCTGCGGATATTAAGCCCTCGGCTGACTTTGAAATTGCTAATCCTGAGCTTTATCTGGCTACCCTGGATTCACCCGAGGCCAGGCTTTATGTAGAGTTCGATGTGGAATTGGGCAAGGGCTATAAGGAGGCTGAATCTACTAACAATCTGCCGTTGGGAGTAATTCCGGTGGACGCGATCTTTAGCCCAATGCGCAAGGTTAATTTTACCGTTGAGCCAATTTATGTTGGTCAGGAAACCAGCCGTGAACGATTGTATCTGGAAGTATGGACGGATGGTACTATATCGCCGGCTGAGGCAATTAGCCAGGGTGCTCAAATTCTGACGGAGCAACTATCCCCGTTTGTCAATTATGTCCGCCTGTCCCAGGTTGAGGCGGAGGAAAAGCCCACCACCTTAGGTATTCCTGAGGAGCTATATCGCATGCCGGTGGAGCAACTGAACTTATCGGTGCGTACTATGAATTGCCTGAGGCGTGGTGGCATCGCTACGGTGGGAGAGTTGTTGAGCAAAGAAGAGAAAGAGCTGATGGCGTTACGCAATTTTGGACAGAAATCTAAACAGGAGTTACTGGACCGTCTTGCGGCAATGGGACTCTCTCTCGCCCCGCACGTCAAAGAGGGCGAGGAGGAGGTGAAAGCCCCCGGGCCAAATGAGGCAGCAATTTGGTGACAAGAGGTATAGGATATGGGGCGTAAGACAGTTGAGGGGAAATCGGGTAAGACCGTAGATTACCGGAGAGCAATGTATCGTAATCTGGTGACTGACCTTCTGGGTTACGAGAGGATTACGACTACGGAGGCCAAGGCTAAGCAGGTTCGAGGCCTAGCGGAAAAGATGATTACCCTGGGTAAGCACGGCGACCTTCACTCCCGTCGCCAGGCGCTATCCTTTATTCTTGATAAGAAGGTAGCCGATAAGGTCTTTTCTGAACTTGCCAAAAGGTATGCTGAGCGCCCTGGCGGCTATACCCGCATCACCAAATTAGGACGCAGGTTGGGTGACGGCGCGCCCATGGTTCAGCTTGAGTTGGTGAAATGATGGTATCTACTACTTTCAGTCCCGAGGTAAAGCCAGTGGTCAACTTGGCAACGACCACTAAGATTGTTTTAATTGTGGAGTATGACGGTACCCGTTACCACGGCTTTCAGTGGCAGGCTAACCGGCCTACCATTCAGAGCGAATTAGAAAGGGCACTATGGAAACTTACCGGGGAGAGGGTTCGGGTGCTGGGGGCTAGCCGGACTGACGCCGGAGTTCATGCTAAGGGGCAGGTGGTCAGCTTCAGGACCAGGGCGCATCATTCACCAGAAACCTTTATCAAGGCGCTGAACTACTACCTGCCTAAAGATATCGCGGTGAAGGCGGCATATAGGGTAAAAGATTCCTTCAATGTCAGACGCCACGCCATCAGCCGGGAGTATAACTACTATATCTTGAATAGCCTGGCGCGGTCACCTCTCAGAGAACGGTTTTACTACCTTGTTCCTAGACATCTGGACATTGAAGCGATGAACCAGGCGTGTCAGGTGCTTATTGGTGAGCATGACTTTGCTTCCTTTGTTGGTAGTAGTGAACTGGCAGTAAAGAGCCCGGTACGGAGGGTATTTCAGGCAGAAATGAGACAGGATGGGGAGTTCGCCGTTTTCCATATGGTGGCTAACTCCTTTTTAATGCATCAGGTACGTAACACCGTGGGTACCCTGATCAGAGTCGGTCTTGGTGAGATGAGCAGCGACGAGTTTTATAGTATACTAGAAGCGAGGAAACCCGGTCTGGCCCGGCCAACGGCTCCGGCTCGTGGACTGTGCCTTATGCGGGTGAATTATCCAAACCCTCTAGAGGATGAGGCATTTTGAAGACTTATAGTCCTAAGGCTTCGGATATTAAGCGCGAGTGGCATCTTATTGATGCCACGAATAAAGTTCTGGGCAAGCTGGCTACCCAGGTAGCTAACTTACTTATGGGTAAGCACAAACCGACGTTCTCTCGTCATCTAGACATGGGTGATTATGTTGTGGTTATCAACGCTGAGAAGGTTCGTGTTACGGGCAATAAGGCTGAGCAGAAGTTCTACTATCGGCATTCCGGATATCCCGGGGGGTTTAAGAGTATCAGCTTAGAGGAAATGCTTAAGACTCATCCGACCCGGGTGATTGAGCATGCTGTCAGGGGCATGTTACCCCAAAATCGACTGAGGGCTAGAATGATGAAACATCTCCGGGTATATGTTGGTGATGCTCATCCCCATCAGTCTCAAACCAAAGGAGCCTCTCTTGGATAAACAAATTTACTACCATGGGACAGGCAGGCGCAAGACGGCAGTGGCTCAGGTAAAGCTGATCCCGGGCGGTGGTGCTATTATTATTAATGGTACCCCCTATGAGCAAGTATTCCCGCGTCTGGCTCACCGTGAGATGATAGCCAAACCCCTAGCGCTTACTGAGACTCTGGGCAAGTATAGTGTTATGGTCAAGGTGGCTGGTGGGGGCATATCGGGACAGAGCGGTGCCATCGCTCACGGCATTGCCCGGGCACTGGTTGAGGCAGATAGTAGCCTTAAACAAACACTGCGCCAGAACGGTTTGCTGACCCGGGATGCCCGGGCTAAGGAGAGAAAGAAGCCGGGTCTCAGGCGTGCTCGCAAAGCCAAACAGTACACCAAACGGTAATTGGTAACCCTATCCCCTGTGTCCCCTTCCCCTTTTCCCTTATTAAATATGCTATTATAATGCTGAAGTGCCCCCAGTAAGTAACCGAACAGCAGGTCAATTGCTACAAAAAATCTATCATCAGCTTCTGGATGCCTACGGACCTCAACACTGGTGGCCGGCAGAAGAGCCGTTTGAGGTCATGGTAGGCGCCATACTTACCCAATCAGCCGCCTGGCGAAATGTGGAGAAGGCTATCGCCAATCTGAAGCTGGCTAAGGCACTATCACCCCAGGCGCTCCGGCATCTAAGTTTGTCCGAACTATCTGTCCTCATCCGCCCCTGCATTTACTACAATGTTAAGGCGCGCAAGCTCAAGGCTCTGGCTGACTTCCTCGGCGAATACTGCCGGGATGACCTGAGTAGGTTGTTTGCCCTCGGTACTGCCCAGCTTCGCCAAGAGCTTCTTTCTGTCTGGGGCATTGGCGAGGAGACCGCCGATTCTATTCTGCTTTACGCGGCAAATAAGCCAGTCTTTGTTATTGATGCCTATACCCGTCGGATTATCAACCGCCTCGGTCTGGCACCAGATAGCCGTAGCTATAGTGCCTATCAGTCCCTTTTCATGGCTCATCTGCCCGCTGATGCGGCGCTCTTCAATGAATATCATGCTCTGCTGGTCAGGCTGGGTAAGGACGTGTGCCGCCGGCAGCCTCTCTGCCAGTGGTGTTGCCTGAGGAATATTTGCCGCTACTACCTTGACGCCAAAAGCAAGGTTAGTTAAGATAGACTCTGGTTTCATTTGAAATTTCCCCGTTAATTCGTGAGCAAGGGGAGGGTAGATTTATGCCCGATACCACCGTTATCTATACAAAAAAGAACCATGTTGCCCATGTAACCCTCAACCGTCCTGAGGTGGGTAATCTCATCAACCTAGAGCTGGCGCAGGAGGTAGAGGAGGTTTGCTCCCGCATCAATCAGGACGACGATGTTTACGTCGTCGTGTTCACTGGAGCCGGGGAGAGGGCGTTCTGTGGCGGCAGCGAGACCCCCAAGACCAATGTTGCCGCAGCCGTAGCCAGCATAGACCGCCCGGTTATTGCGGCTATTAATGGGGACGCTTTGGGGGCGGGTCTGGAGTTAGCGTTAAGCTGTGATATCAGGCTGGCTTCAGAGAAGGCACGGTTTGGTCTTCCTCAGGTGGCTTCAGGGCTTATCCCGATGAATGGCGGGACGCAACGGCTACCCAGGCTGATAGGTAAGGGCAAAGCCCTTGAACTAATCCTGACCGCAGAGACGATAGATGCCGAGAAGGCATTTAAAATAGGGCTGGTCAGTAAGGTGGTTCCGCAGGACAAACTGGCTTCCGAGGCAGAGGCTCTAGCTCAGAACGTAGCCAGTAAAGCGCCAATTAGCCTGAGGTATGTTAAGGAGGCGGTAAACAAAGGGATGGACTTGACCCTTGAGCAGGGGCTTCGCCTTGAGGCAGACCTCTATCTCCTCTTACACACCACGGCTGACAGGACGGAGGGCATTAGAGCCTTCCTTGAGAAGAGAAAACCCGAGTTCAAAGGGAAATAAGGGAGAATTAAAGAGAGGCTTCGCCTCTCTTAAACAAATATTTCCCTTCTTCCTTTCTAAGGGGGAAGGGGACAGAGGGGGATAGGGTTCTATAAATAAGCAATTGAGCGGTTTTGAGACAATAATCTACGAAAAGCGTGACGGGATAGGCTATGTTACCCTTAACCGTCCTCATGCCTTAAATACCTATAATATGAAGATGCGGGACGAGCTTTATCAGGTATTGGCGGCGATTAGGGACGACCCCGATGTCAGAGTGACGATACTGAAGGGTGCCGGGGAAAGGGCCTTCTGCGCCGGTGCTGACCTGAAGGAGTTTCTTACGGCACCCTCGCCAATAATTGCCCGGCAGGTGCGCTGGGAGCGCGATGTTTGGGGGCTGTTTCTGAATATAAATAAACCATTTATCGCTGCCCTCCACGGCTATGTTCTGGGTGACGGCATAGAAATGGCTCTGTGCTGTGATATCCGGGTAGCTTCCGAAGATGCCCAATTCGGTGCCCCGGAAGTGGGGTTGGGTATAATTCCGGCGGCTGGTGGTAGTCAGACCCTGCCCCGTGTGATAGGTAGAGCCCATGCCTTGGATATACTGCTGACGGGGCGATGGCTCAAAGCTGAGGAGGCTCTCCGAATAAAGCTGGTGAATCAGGTAGTGCCCAGAAGTGACCTGCTGCCGGCGGCGGAGAAGTTCGCCAATAAAATTAAGGACTATGACCCCCAGGTAGTAAGTTGTGCCAAGCAGGCTATCGTTCGGGGACTCGACTTGAGTCTGGAACGGGGTCTGGAGCTTGAGGCTAATCTTGGGAATCAGTTGTTAGATAGATACCGGAGGTAAAGGAGAAGATGAACACGACGGAGTTTCTTAGCATTGCTACAGCGATATGTCCGGACAAGGAGGCCATAGTTTTTGAAGGGAAAAGGTATACCTTCAGGCAACTGGATGAAAGGGTGAACAGGCTGGGTAATGCCCTGCTAAAACTCGGCGTGCGAAAGGGTGACCGGGTAGCTATGATGCAGGTCAACACCAACCAGTGTATCGAAGCCTATTTTGCCACCGCCAGGATTGGTGGCATTTACGTCCCTTTAAACTTCCGAGCCAAGGCAAACGAGCTACTCTATATGCTCAATACCGCTGAAGCTAATACCCTTTTTATTGGCGAGCGCTATATCGATTTGGTGAACTCCATAAAGCCTGACCTGAGTTCAGTAAAGAACTTCATCTCTCTGGATGCTAAGCACGGTGGGATGCTTTATTATGAGGATTTGATTGCCTCCTCACCAGCCGATGAAATACTCACTGAGATTGGTGATAATGATACCACCATATTAATGTATACCGCTGGCACCACTGGCTTCCCCAAGGGGGTGATGCTAACTCATCAAAGTTTTGCTGTCTATGTCCTTGAGAATGTCAGCCCGCCAGACCCGGAGACAGTGGAGAAGAATATTCTCACTGTCCCCCTTTATCATGTGGCGGGCACTCAAGCGGTAATGTCAGCCATTTACGGAGGGCGAACCCTGGTAATAGAACGGCAATTTGAACCTGAAGAGTGGATGACCCTGGTGGAAAAAGAGAGGGTTGACCGGGCGATGATGGTGCCCACCATGTTGAAACAATTGATGGACCACCCCAACTTTAGCAAGCATGACCTCAGCAGCTTGAAGGTGATAACCTATGGTGCTGCCCCTATGCCCCTTGAAATCATCAGGAAGGCGCTGGACGTCTTTCCCGGAGTTAGTTTTATCAATGCCTTCGGGCAGACGGAGACGGCGGCGACGGTCACTGCCCTGACTGCCGAAGACCATGTTATTTCCGGAAGCCCGGAGGACAGGGAGAAGAAACTGAAGAGGCTTTCTTCAATTGGCAAGCCTCTACCCGACGTTGAACTGAAGATAGTTGACGAGGAAGGCAAGACCCTTCCCCCAGGTGAGGTGGGGGAGATCTTGGTCAGGGGACCCAGGGTGATGAGCGGGTACTGGAAAGATAAGGAAAAGACGGAGCAGACCATTGACAAAGAGGGATGGGTGCATACCGGTGATATAGCCTATATGGATGAAGATGGGTATATCTTTCTGGCGGGGAGGGCAACCGATATGATAAAGCGGGGCGGGGAACTTATCTCTCCTGAGGAATTAGAGATGGTGTTGCATTCCCACCCGAAAGTTGAAGAAGCAGCCGTAATCGGTGTCCCTGATGAGGAGTGGGGTGAGGTGCCCAAGGCGGTAGTAGTTCTAAAAAGGGGCGAGAAAGCTACTCCCGAGGAGTTAATGGAGTACTGCCGGGCCAAGCTGGCTAGCTTTAAGAGACCCAGGTCAGTGGTATTTGTTGACGAGCTTCCGCGCAATCCAATGGGTAAGGTGCTTAAACGAGTCCTGCGTGAGCAGTATGCTAAGGGCTAGGCTCCTTTGGTTCGAGGGGCGGTTCTGTTGGGCTTACCTGAGAGGCAGTTTGACTTATCCAGGCTTTTCTATCCTTTATATCCCGGTCGAAAAGCAATCGGTTGATAATCAGCTCTCCTGTGGATACGGAAGCACTAATCGGTCTTCTTGGTGCTGTTAGTCGCCTGATGATGACTATCAGCAGTATGGCAATGACACTCAGGGTAATGGTCAATGGTTGGGTAATACCCAGTGGCTGGCTGAAGAACCAGCTAACTATGGGTATAATTATCAACACCAAACCCACTCCCAGGGATAGCTGTCGGAAGGGGGCGAAGAAAAGGTAAGGAAAAACCAGGGCAATTAGCCCCAGCCACGGTGACAGCACGGTAATAACGCCCAGGCTGGTAAAGATACCACGACCACCCTGGAAGCGAAGAAATACGGGCCAGTTGTGCCCGATAATGGCGGCAATACCTACAGTGGCTTGCTGGTAAGGTTCAAGCTTCAGCAACTGGGCTATCCACACCATTAATGCTCCTTTGCCGACATCAAAGATGGTTACGACGATGGACCACCGTTTGGAAACGACGGCAAGCACATTTGACGCGCCAACATTGCCACTGCCGTATTGCCTGATGTCTATTCCCCGCCGCCATTTTGCCACCAGATAAGCGGTGGGCATCGAACCCAGGAGATAGGCGCCTATTACCATTGGTATGAACTTGATAAGCACAAGCCCTCCTCGTCTAGGGGCTGGCTGGTTTCAGCATTCGCCGCTCCACAAGAGCAATAAGTTGCTCTGCTGATTCGTCCGGCACTTCAACACCACCGATCATAACTTCAGCACTATCATCCAGACCGTGGTAGTCACTACCGCCGGTCGCTATCAGGCTATACTTCTCAGCCAGACTAACCAGCCTCTCGACTTCTTCTCTGGTATAGTCCTTATAGTAGGCTTCAATGCCGACTAGACCGTTTTCCTTTAGCTCAATAATCAGGGTCTCGGGGTCGTCAATGGTTAATGGGTGTGCCAGCACAGGCAGTCCTTTAGAATGTAGTATCACTTCCACCGCCCCTTTCGGGCTTATCTTCTCTCGCTCAACGTAAGCTGGTCCCCCCCAGCCTATATACTTATTAAAAGCCTCTTTCATCGAGGTTATATAGCCTTTTTCTAATAGAGCCTGGGCAATGTGAGGGCGACCCACCGAACCGCTACCGGCTATTTCCCTGACTCGCTCCCACTCAATATTTAAACCTAGAGCGGCCAGTTTAGCAAGCATCCCCCGAGCCCGCTTGCGCCGGGATTCCCGCATCCTCTCCAGAAACGCCAGTAGCTCCCGGTCAGTATGGTCTATGAAGTAGCCCAGCATGTGCAATTCACCCTGAGGAATATCAGTGCTGATTTCAACGCCCGGTATTACTTTTAACCAGGGGAAGTTCTTGGCGGCTTCCAGGGCGGGGGCAATGCCATCGATATTGTCATGGTCAACCAGGGCAATAACTGTCAGCCCGGCTTCAGCTGATTTACGGGCGAGCTCAGCCGGACTGAATTTTCCATCGGATACTGCGGAATGTATATGGAGGTCTACCCTAGACACTACTCCTCTAACTCCCGATAGATACGCTCAATGCTCACTGCCCTGCCAGTCTGGTCATCGACCCTAACCAGGATTGCATTAAACATGGTTTTGCCCCGCCCCACAGATAAACGATTGGGTATCATGGTCAGAAAGCGCTGAAGCACGGCCTCAGCGTCATCACCGATGATTGAGTCCATAGGGCCGGTCATGCCAATATCGGTAACGTAAGCAGTACCCCCGGGCAGCAGCTGAGCATCGATGGTGCCGACATGCGTATGGGTGCCGAGCACAGCGCTGACCCGGCCATCCAGGTATCTCCCCATTGCCATCTTCTCCGAGGTGGCTTCGGCATGGAAATCAACAATAATAACCCGCGGCTCGGGTTGAAGCTCAGCTAATAGCCTGTCCATAGCCCTAAAGGGGCAATCGAAATTGCTCATAAAGGTTCTGCCGATCAAATTAACTATCACCGCATTATCTTTGATGATATAACCTCTGCCCGGCACACCCGGGGGATAATTTAAGGGACGCAAGATAGGCATCTCACTATCAAGGTATGGGATAATCTCCTTCTGAGCCCATATATGATTACCTGAAGTCAACACATCAATGCCAGCCTCGAGCAGTTCCGTAGCGGTAGTTGGAGTTACGCCTACACCGCCAGCACTATTCTCAGCATTGGCTATGACCAGGTCTAAAGCGTACCGCTGGCGCAGGTGGGGTAAGAGTTTCTGCACCGCTTGTCTTCCCGGTTTGCCAATTATGTCACCAATCATCAGTGCTAACACCGGGCTTTTCTGACCTCCTACCTGGCATAGTCGATGGCTCTTGTCTCTCTGACCACAGTAACCTTTATCTGTCCCGGGTACTCTACTTCTTCTTCTATCTTCTTGACGATATCTCGAGCCAGCCTCATCGCTCCCAGGTCATCAATCTCTTCTGGTTTGACCAGAATACGGATCTCACGACCAGCCTGAATGGCGAAAGACTTCTCCACCCCCTTGAAGCTATTGGCTATGTCCTCCAGAGCGCTTATCCGTTTCAGGTAGCTCTCCAGAGACTCGCGCCTAGCTCCCGGCCTGGCGCTGCTGATAGCGTCAGCCGCTGAGATGATATAACCCCAGATACTGGGATTAGTTGTCTCAAGGTGGTGCTCGGCGATACCCTGAACAACCTCTTGAGATTTCTCCCACTGTTTGACAAGGTCAGCGCCAATCGCGGCGTGAGCGCCCTCAACCTCCCGGTCTACCGCCTTACCGATGTCGTGAAGCAGTCCCGCTTTCCTGGCTATGGCGACACTAGCTCCCAGTTCGGCGGCAATCATGCCGGCTAAGTAGGCGACCTCAATACTATGGGCTAGGACGTTCTGTCCGTAGCTCGTGCGGTACTTGAGACGACCAAGCAGCCTGATTAACTCGGGGCGTAGACCATGCACCTCAAGCTCAATTGCTGCCTGTTCACCAGCACTGCGGATAGTAGCATCTACTTCTTCCTTGGCCTTGGCGACGACCTCTTCAATGCGCGCCGGATGGATACGTCCGTCTGTGATAAGCTTGGTTAGAGCCAGGCGAGCCACTTCTCGCCGCACCGGGTCAAAGCTGGAAAGGGTCACTGCCTCAGGGGTATCGTCAATAATTAGGTCAACTCCGGTAGCCTGCTCCAGCGCTCTAATATTACGACCTTCTCTCCCGATAAGTCTTCCCTTCATCTCGTCACTGGGGAGGGGGACACTGACCACTGAGGTCTCAGATACAATCTCAGAAGCCGAACGCTGAATAGCTTGGGACAAGATTATCTGAGCTCTCTTATCGGCTTCCTCTTTCAGCGTACTTTCCCATTCTCGGAGGCGTCTTGAGGCTTCTTCTCTCATCTCAACCTCCATCCTTTGAAGCAGTTCCTCTTTTGCCTCGGCACTGGACATACCCGCAATCAACTCTAGTTGCTTTAGTTCTTTATCTTTAATCCTCAGAAGTTCAGCGCGGATAGACTCTATTCCCTTTTCCTTGTTAGCCAGACTGCGTTCACGCTGTTCTATACTTTCTAACCGGCGTTCCAAAGTCTCTGTCTTGGCGGCCAGTCGGCTTTCCTGGCGCTGTAGTTCAGCGCGCCGCTCACGAAACTCCGCTTCCGCTTGAGACTTGATTTTCTCTGCCTCCTCCCTCGTCTCATTGAGGACTTTCTCTGCCTCAACCCTAGCTTCAGCCACCATTCTGGCGGCTTTCCTCTGGGCATTTCGAAGTTGGCGATTAACTGCCATTCGCCGGAAGAAAAAGACAACTAAACCACCACCTATCACGCCGATGATGAGGGCGGCGAATAATGCAAAATAGTAGACAAATTGTTCAAACCCTACCATTCTCTCGCCTCCTTTTCCGAGGTCACTTGCCTAGTCAAGCAAATGATAGCGGGTACCATTCAGTCCAGCTTTATATTGAAACCTCCCTTTTCTTGCCATATCCTTTGCACCGTATGGTTTATCACCGCGTGGCTAAATCCACGTCGCCTTAGATATTCGCCTAATCGGCGGCGGAAGCTCGGCTCGTCAGAGTGGGGCAAACTACGGGCTTTCCTCAGGGCGGCTCGATAGGCACTATCTTCATCATCAATGGTACCAACTACCTGGTCAATAATATCGTTAGCTACCCCCTTACGCTTCAGTTCTAACCTGGTTAACCACTGACTGCGGGGGCTAAAAGATTCCCGGTTATCCCTCCAGAATTGAGCAAAAGCGGTATCATCTACCAGCCTTTGCTCTTTTAGCTTGGTTATCACTGCCTCTACGCTATCTCCATCAAAACCACGACGCTGAAGCCTCTCCCTCAGCTCAGGCTCACTCCGGGGACGGTAACTCAGGTAATGCAGGGCGGCATTAAAGCAACGGTGAAGGCGGTCGGACCTGGTCAGTGCCTCAATCCGCTCGGCCGATAACACCTCCTCAACCTTGAGCCCCTCTTTCACGGCCACCTCAGCATCCAGGCTGAAGGCAAATTTGCCGTCTAAGAAGATATCTACCCGCTTTGGTCGTCCCTTCCCGGTGCGGAGGGCGGTGACCTTCTTCACCTTGCTCTCACCCCCTCTTAACATAACAAATAAAGCTGAGGTTATAAGCCTCAGCTTTATATACACCTACTATCTTTCTCTATTGACCTATTGGGTTAAAAACTCTCTAATCATCAGTAGAAGACGACGGTTGGTGATAGGCTGAGGCTCTAATCTTTTGCTCAATTTCCTGAGCAAGCTCAGGATTTTGAGCCAGGTATTGCTTGGCGTTCTCCCTACCCTGCCCTAGGCGAATATCGCCATAGGAGAAGAAGGCGCCAGACTTACTCACTAGCCCCAGCTCGCTACCAAGGTCAAGAAGGTTGCCTTCCCGGCTTATACCGTGGTCAAACATGATGTCAAACTCGGCACTTCTGAAGGGAGGAGCAACCTTGTTCTTTACTACCCTAGCCTTGATACGGCTGCCTATTACCTCGTTGCCTTCCTTAATAGTATCGGTACGCCTCAGGTCTATCCTTACCGAACTATAGAACTTTAGAGCTCTCCCACCCGGTGTCACCTCAGGATTACCAAAGACAATCCCAACCTTTTCTCTTAACTGGTTGATGAATATCACCGCTGTTCTGGTCTTGCCGATGGCCGCCGCCAGTTTTCTCAGGGCTTGTGACATTAAGCGGGCTTGCAGGGCAACATGGGTGTCTCCCATCTCCCCTTCAATTTCAGCCTGAGATACCAAGGCAGCGACACTATCAATCACGATAGTATCAACAGCCCCACTTCTGACTAGTGCCTCAGTAATCTCCAGGGCTTGTTCCCCAGTATCTGGTTGGGAGATGAGCATGTCGTTAACATTCACCCCGCAACGGCTGGCATAGCTTGGGTCTAGGGCATGCTCTACATCAATATAGGCAGCGATTCCTCCCCGCTTTTGGGTTTCAGCAATGATATGCTGCCCGAGGGTAGTCTTCCCTGAAGCTTCGGGACCAAATATTTCGGTAATCCGCCCCCTGGGAATACCCCCCACTCCTAAGGCTAGGTCTAATGACAGTGAACCGCTGGGAATAACTTCCACAGGTGCCATGGCACCCGACTCTCCCAGCTTCATGATTGAGCCTTTGCCAAATCGCTTTTCAATCTGGCCTATAGCTAGCTCCAGCGCCTTCTGCTTCTCTGTAATCATACTCGCTTTAAATTATGATAACATAGATAACCCGATAAGGCAAGACAACCTTCGTACTTTGAGCCAGCGGTACCAATTTGGTAAATGGCTACATCAACGAGACGTGTCCCTCCGTAAGTCAATGTTCCAGGGGAAACTTAGCCCTCAGGCTGATGGTTTAAGAAAATTATTTATCCGGCACGATGTCTACTAAATCACTAATATTTATTTCCAGCATCCTGATGCAGGCCAGGATTCGGTCAATGTTTTTATCTATAGCCTGAATACCGCCTGACATAGCTTTTATTTCATTGGCTTCCTGCTTAAGGGATGCTATCTTCTGTGCCAGTCTCCTTATATTGACACTTTGGCTCGTCACCTTTTCTTACTCCTTCTTACGCAAATCCTTGAACCTTTTAGCCTTCGTCTCGTATCTGGGCAAAGTGCCGTACTTGCGAAATTCTAATTCGTACCTCAGGCCGGTCTTGAGCCTGAGTTCTCGAATTAGATTCTCCCGCACAGCGTCAATTTCTGCTTCGTGTTCAGGGAGGAGCTCAACCCTCAGGGTGATATTATCTACATTGCCTTTCTTGGTCACTTCCACTTCATACTCATCGCCAAGTTGTGGTATCGCTCTGACCACTTCTTCAATGGCGCCCGGTGCCAGGAGTACCCCTTTGACTTTTTTGATGTCATCAGCTCGGCCGATGATGCCGCCGTGAAGAAGTCGGAAGGTTCGCCCGCACTCGCACTTTTCTATGGGGCTCCACTCTATTATGTCTTTGGAATCAAACCTGATGCAGGGGTGAGCCAGCCGGTCAAAGGTGCTGACCACCATGCTACCTTTTCTCCCCGGCTCGGTGATAGGCTCCCCGGTCTCGATATCCTCTATCTCGACCAGGTGAAAGGCGTCATTGATGTGTAGTCCGCACTGAGCTTCACACTCATAGCCCCAGTGACCTATCTCAGTAGCCCCGGCGGAGTCGTATACCTTGGCCCCCCAGGCTTCCTCCATACGCTTTCTCGTTGCCGGGATACTGCCGCCAGGCTCACCGGCAACGGATATCTTCCTGACATTTAAGTCCTTGGCTGGGTCTATGCCCAGCTTGTTTCTGGCGGTGTCAGCCATGCCCAGGACGTAACTCGGTGTTGCGGCGAGAGCCGTAACCTTCAACTCACGCATCTTTAGTAGCCTAGCTTCGGTGTCCAGCATACCGCCGGGTACAACTTCACAGCCTATCTTCTCCGCCGCATAGTGTGCTGCCCAGAAGGCTATGAACATGCTGTAACCAAAGGGGAGATATAGCCTATCATAGTCCCGAAAGGTGTGGGCGTAGAGGATGTATGCCCATGACTCGGCTGACCACTCCCAGTCCTGCCAGGTTTCAGGGTGGTATACTGGCTGCCCGGTCGTACCGCTGGTCTGCCGGTATTCCGTTACCTGTTCCAACGGCACCGCGAGTATTGAACCATAGGGATAGGGTTCCTTTCCCTGTATCGCTCTCAAGTCTGCCTTGTTTACTTTGGGAACCTTCCGTATATCGTCAAGTGTTTTAATATCACCGGGTTCTATGCCAGCATCGCGATACAGCTTATGATAGAACGGTGAATTATCGTAAGCCCACTTGAAGATTCTCTGGAATTTTTTTAGCTGTAGCGCCTTTAGCTTCTCCTGGGGCAATGTCTCCAGAATGGGGTTCCAGTACTTTTGGGCATCCGTCATACTATATTTCTTGACCTCCTGTGTTGTCTGTTGATACTTGACACTTTAATCGGTTGCGCTCTTCTTGTCAATCTCCCTCATTTTAGATTATTTTTAAACCTCACCCCCTTTGTCCCCCTCTCCTTTCTAAGGAGAGAGGGAAGAAAAAGAAAGAGGGGCGCAAGCCCCTCTTAAATGCCCTCGTAAAGTATGGAGAGTTTAAGCTTTTTGTTTAGGAATTAAGCCCGACAGGAGGTGAACAACCTCTTAAATGTCCCCGTAAAGTATAGAGAGGCAAAGAGAGACGAAGTCTCTCTTAAATTAACTACCCCCTTCCCTTATCAAGGGAAGGGGGTCAGGCGGGTTCCCAGAAAAATCTTTGATTTTTCTGAGTGCCTCAGGGGGATGGGTTGATAAGCTGCGTTGACGCTCCCTGCGGCTAGGTGCTAAACTGCCATCAGGACAGAGCGGGGCAGGACTGATGATAATTGATATGGAGCATCATGCGGCTACGGTAGACCGGCTCGAAAAAGGGACGAGCGAGTCCGGTATGGTCTGTGAGCGCTACTGGGGTACGGACGGCAGGATGAAGGTTCGCACCTTTGAGGCAGCGGCGCGTGCTGAGGCCCATTTGCAGTTCATGGATGAAGCCGGTATAGATATGGCGGTGCTGACGACAAATCCCATCACTAGCCTGGAACAGTGCCAGAGGTGGAACGATTTCTGTGCCAGGATGGTGCGGGAACATCCCGGACGGTTTTTGGGGTTGGCGACGGTGCCGCCGCTTGGGGGTAAACCCGCTTTTAGAGAACTGGAGAGGGCGATAAAAGAACTGGGGCTGAAGGGTGTGCATATCTGGACGTGGACCGAGGGCCACCCTCTGGATTCCCGGGCACTCTGGCCCTTCTATGCAAAGGTATCAGAATTGGGCGTGCCAATCGATGTCCACGTGACGCTGGAACCACCCGGTTTTGACGCTGTCCAGGCACCTTATGCCCTGTATTACGTTATGGC
>DAOUCV010000040.1:0-35818 GCA_034432095.1 Dehalococcoidales bacterium | reverse complement strand
GTATTATGATGTCAACGCTGTTCATCTGGGGACCAATGGTTCTATTCGTTACCACTTTTCAGGGTCTGTCAAAGGGCAAAGAAGCTTTAATCCTTTCGCTGGTTCGCCAGTTTATCTTCTTTATCCCGTTGCTCTATCTTTTTTCCCGAGTTTGGGGTTTATACGGAGTCTGGATATCAATGCCGGTTTCCGATGTACTCGCTTTTCTTGTCTCAGGGCTGTGGCTTTTGCGAGAATATAAAATACAGCAGCGGTCCGCCATCTGGTCTGGCGCACCTGCTTCAGAGTCCAGGTCTGGGGGCTGAGTTCCCTTTCATCTCACTTTTTGGGTGCCTCAGGGGGATAGGTTGTAAAAATGCACGGAATAAAATAAAATTATGTTAAGGTTACGGAGGGATCGCATAGTGGTCTAGTGCGGGCGCCTGCTAAGCGCTTACCCTGGGTATTCTGGGGTCATGGGTTCGAATCCCATTCCCTCCGCCACATGAGAAAATAAGATGCCCCCTGTTGGCTGGGTATATTTTTCAATACCACTTGCAGGTTGAAGCACAATGCCCCACTATCATATCTGGACTATCGGTTGCCAGATGAATAAGGCTGAATCCGAGAGGCTCGCTAGCTTCTTTGACCAGCTTGGTTACCAGGCTTTAACCACCGCCGAGGAAGCCGATATTGTTGTGCTTAATAGCTGTGTGGTACGTCAGAGCGCGGAGAACCGTGTCATTAACAAGCTCAATGCCCTTAAACCGCTGAAAAGGCTACGCCCGGGGCTAACCCTTGCCCTGACTGGCTGTCTGGTAGATTCTGATACCAAGCAATTGAAAAGGAAGTTCCCTCATGTTGACTACTTTTTCAAGCCCGGAGAACCGCCACCGTGGCTGGAAGAAGCCGGGTGGGGTCTGGTATTACCTCAAAAAGTACCGGTCAGTGTCTATGTGCCAATCATTCAGGGCTGTGATAATTTTTGCTCGTATTGTATTGTCCCCTACCGTCGAGGGCGGGAAAGGAGCCGTCCGGTAGCCGAAATAAGCAACGAGGTTAGAGAGCTGGTGTCCCGTGGCGCCAGAGAGGTTACCTTGCTGGGACAGAATGTCGATTCCTACGGGCATGACCTGCCCGGCAGACCTGACCTGGCTGACCTGCTCACTGAGCTAAACAATATAGATGGACTGGCTCGCCTGCGCTTCCTGACTAACCACCCCAAGGACATGAGCCCCAAGCTCATCGGAGCGTTAGCCCGTCTGGACAAGGTCTGTGAGCTAATCTGTCTGCCTGCCCAGTCAGGTGACAACGACATTCTGAAACTAATGGGACGGGGCTACACGGTGGAGCAATACCGCCGGCTTGTTGCCGAGATACGCCGCCAGATACCGGGGGTAGCCCTCAGCACCGATGTCATCGTGGGCTTCCCCTCGGAAAGCGAAGAGCAGTTCCAGCGGACAGTTAGCTTGCTCTCCGAGCTAAGGTTTGACACTGTCCATATAGCTTGCTATTCACCAAGACCGGAGACTGTTGCCGCCAGGGAGCTTGAGGATAATATCCCAGCCAGTGAGAAAAGGAGACGCTTAAAGCTAGTTGAGCAACTCCAGGAAGGTATCGCCGCTGAAATTAACGCCTGGCTACTGGGCAAGACGGTTGAAATCCTGGTAGAAGGAAAGAAGAAGGACAAGTGGCAGGGTAGGACCAGAAGTGGTAAACTGGTATTCTTCAGTGATAACGGCGACCACCTGGGGCAACTGGTGAATATCAGAGTTGAGAAGACAAGCCCCTGGTCGCTACAAGGCGAGATTGAACAGAAGGGCACAGACTGAAACAAGGAGGGGAAAATGGCTACCTGGGTGCCTTTGATTCTTCTTCTGCTGCTATTTGTGGGGATGACCTATTTCTTCGGGATTAGACCCTTGCGCGAGCGAGAGAAACAGCATGACCGAATGGTGCTTGGACTGGAGGAGGGAGATACCGTAATTACCGCCGGAGGTGTGTACGGGAAGGTTGATAAGATTGACGAGGACAGCGTAGTTCTGATAGTTGAATCAGGAGCCAAAATAAGGGTCACCAAGGGCGGCATAGTCAAGATACAGGGGAAGTAATAGAGTGAGGCAAGCAAACAAAACCGGGCTGTCAAAAGAGCAGGTCAATACTATTATAGACCTGGCTATAGCCGAGGATTTAAGCAGGGGTGATGTGACCAGCGAGGTATTGATACCTCCCGAGCTTCGAGGCAGGGCATTCCTACTGGCTAAAGCCAGGGGAATCCTGGCTGGCGGTGAGATAGCCAAGGAGGTATTCCTCAGGGTTGACCCCTCCCTTGAAGTTGAACTGCTCATCAAGGACGGTGCCAGGATAAAACCAGGAGACATAATCGGCACCATTGCCGGTAGAGTAATCAGCATTCTCAAGGCGGAACGAACGGCACTCAATTTCCTGCAGAGGATGAGCGGCATCGCTTCACAAACAGCCCAATATGTCGCCAAAACCCGTGGCTCTAGCGCCAAGATTACTGATACCCGCAAGACCACTCCCGGGCTCAGGTCACTGGAGAAGTATGCCGTGCGTATGGGTGGGGGACAAAACCACCGTCTTCACCTGGGTGATGCCGTCCTGATTAAGGACAACCATCTGGCAGCGCTGCGTTCTCTGGGCATGAGCCTGAAGGATATTATAACTAAGGCTAAAAGAAATGCTCCCGAGGGCTTAACCATCGAGGTAGAAGTCGCCACGGCTCAGGAAGCCCTGGAGGCGGCTGAGGCTGGGGCTGACATAGTTATGCTGGACAATATGAGCCCCGATGAAATGCGGCGGGTCGTTAACCTGCTCTCAGGTCGGGTCAAAATTGAAGCTTCAGGAGGCATCACATTGAAAAACGTCCACGCCGTAGCCGGGACCGGGGTTGACATTATCTCTATTGGCGCCCTCACCCACTCCCCGAGGGCCCTGGACATCAGCCTTGAGCTTGAGCCCCAGACCCTCAAGCCCACCTGAACCACTGCTACCCCGGTTTTTCAGCGCTAGCCAGATAACTATCCTCGTTGTCCTCTGCCTTTATTTTGGTAAATCCAGCCGCTTCAAGTAACAACCGCATCCCGGCGCTGTCAGGGGAAATATCATTCCAGTAATAGTGAGCAGACAAGGGATGAAGACGCCGGTTCCCGTCCCCACGTCAAGACCGTGGCGCCAGGCTTAATATTCAAGCGTTTAGCCATTCTCTCAAGCTTGGTCGTGTCCTTTTCGGTGGCGATTTCGTCCCAGATGGCTGCCCTCTCATTGAAATATGCCCTGAGGTTTTTTAACAAACCTATCCCCCTTTTCTCTTTCTCTACTATTCTGTAGCTGGCTTTTCCTGCCAGCCCTTTACCCTCCTTTTAGGCGAGAAAATGAGTGCTAGTATAAAGATGACCGATGATGTGATCACTATGGTGGCCCCACTGGGAATATTGAAGAGGTAAGAAAACAGCAGACCTATCCAGCCGGAGAGAACGCCGAAGCCCGCCGCCAGCAGGAACATCCGCTTCATACTGTAGGTAAGCTGATAGGCAGCGGCGGCTGGATTCAGGATCAGACTAAAGATAAGCAAGCCGCCGAGAGAACGGAGGCTCACAGTAATCGTCGCCCCGGTCAGGAAAAGGATGCCATATAAGACCAGCGTGGCGGGTACCCCTACTGAGAGGGCTATGCCACGGTGAAAGACCGTTGCCTGTATTTCCTTATAGAAGACAAATACCAGACCCACCACAACAGCCGCCACCACCGCCAAAAGTATGATATCGCCTCTGGTATTGGTGAGAACACTGCCCCACAAAAGCTCGAGGGCTCCCGATTTACTGCCAGGCATCAACCCTATAAAGAGGAAGGCAATGCCAAGCATAAGAGAGAAGATAACCCCCAGTGAGGTCTCCGGACTTAATTCCCCGCGGTCGGCAAGGGGACCGATAATCGCCGCCGCCAGGAGGCTGAGGGCAAAGGCACCGAGCAGGGGATTAAAACCTAACCACAACCCGAGTAGTGCCCCGGCAAAGGCAGCGTGCGACATCGCCACCCCAATAAAAGGCATGTGCATCAGCACCACGAAAACACCCACGCTAGCGCAGGCAACGCCACCCAGGAAGGTAGAAATGATGGCATTCTGCATGAACTGATAGCCAAAGATAGATAAGTCCAAACCTAAAGCTCCTTAATATCAGACCAGACTGCCCTCCCCCGCCTTTCCGCCACCGCCGAAACAGGCATATCATATAACTGGCTGAGGTTTTCATTGGTCAGTAGCTTATCAGGAGGGCCGACACCCAAGATAAGACCCCCTTTCATCAATACCACCCGGTCACAGGCAACGGGCAGAACACTCAGGTCGTGGGTCACAAATAGAGTGGTGAGTCGCTGGGAATCATGGATCTGCTTTACCAGTCCCAGTATCTCAGCCTGCGCCTTCCAGTCCAGCGAAGCAGTTGGCTCATCAAGCAGGAGCAACTCCGGCTCCTGTGCCAGACACCTAGCGATGGCTACCCGTTGCTGCTCACCACCAGAAAGATGACCAATGGGCCGCCAAGCAAGGTGGTCCATGCCTACTAGCTTTAACATCTCATCAACGATTCCCCAGTCATGCCTACCCGGCTTTCTCAGCAACCCCAGCACTCCGTAGCGACCTATCATCACCACATCACGCACGAGCATTGGCATCCTTGGGTCTATATTTTCGACCTGAGCCACATAGCCAACCCTCTTTCTCAATGAACGGCTGTTGCTCGGGGTAAGAAAGTTACCCAGGACCCACACTCTCCCGCTGAGTAGTTTGCCTAAGCCATTAACTACGGTAAGGAGCGTGGTCTTGCCCGCGCCATTAGGTCCGATGATTCCGACAAACTCCCCGGACTCCACCTCAAGCGACACACCCCGAAGGGCTACATCTTCACGATAAGAAACCACGGCATTCTCAACTCTTATCACGGTAGTTCCCATTTCTTTACCCTCATTTGAGGTGGTAGTTTACTGAACTACTGCCTCCAGTATCAGGTTAACATTGTAGTCAATGGCTTTCTCCCAGGTCTCAGTATTATCAAAGCCACCGGGAAAGTTGGAAAGGGTTATCCTCTTACAACTCAGTTCCTCGGCAATCACTGCCCCAGAATTATGCCCGCTCTGGAGGTTCTCGATAATCAGGGTAACACCTTCCTCTCTACCCTTGTCCACCAGTTCTTTTAATACTTCGGGTGTCAGTGACTCAGGCCGACCAAAGGTGGCGATAATATTGAGCCCCGTCCACTGCACGAACCCGGCCTGCTGTTCGTCACATATAACCTTAATGTTTTCCAAATTGGCGCTGTCCAGCCTCCCTGTTAACGCTGTCCATTTAGTCCCAATCATTACCTTGAGCACCTTGGCCAGCTTCCCATAAATGGCACTGTTTTTGGCATCTACCTGGGACAGAGCGTTAGCGACCTTATCGACCGCCGCTTGCTGGACTGGTGGCGTCATCCAGTTAGTATTATCGTCGACTTTAACATCAAGCTTGACTACGGTGAGGCGGGGATTATTGGCTGAGGCGATGAGCTCCTCAGAAAACTTCTCTCCCTGCCAGCCGTGCATGAGGAAAAGGTCGGCATCAGCCAGCTTTTGAATATCACCGGGCTTAATATCAAAGTGCCCGGGACACTGGGTGGGGGGGATAATATTGACCACGTCGACCGTGTTCCCCCCAACCCGCTCCACTATCTGAGCTATCAGGGAGGTGGTGGTGACTACTTTGAGCTTAGTAGCCGGTTCTGCCGGTGAGCAACCTCCCAGAATTGAGGCAACAAGGCTTAGAGCTAGAGCGGCGACGACGAGAATTTTATATTTTTTCATCAAAACGGCTCGCTTTTTTGCTATTTATTGCGTTTGCAATTGACACTTTCCTGAAACTTCTCCCTGCTGTCCAGCATTATTGTCACCGGGCCGTCGTTATGGATTTCTACCTGCATATATTGCTGGAAGCGCCCGGTCTCCACTTTTAAGCCACTATGGCGGGCCTGCTTGACAAACTGCTCAAACAAGGCTTCAGCCTGCGCCGGCGGTGCCGCCCCAACAAAACTGGGACGCCGCCCCTTTCTGGTATCAGCCAGAAGGGTGAACTGGCTGACCACTAACAGTTCCCCCTTGATATCCAGAGCCGAGAGGTTGAACTTGCCCTCTTCATCAGCAAAAATACGCAGACTAACTACCTTTGGCACCAGATACTGTACATCCTTTTCGGTATCCCCACTAGCCACTCCCACAAAAACTACCAGCCCCCGACCAATCCTTCCCACCACCTCACCAGCCACCGAAACTGAAGCCCCGGTAACCCGCTGTAGCAATACCTTCACCGCTTGTCTCTCCCTTCTCTTGTCCTGCCTATTCTACCGTAATAGCCTGACTAAAACAATCTCGGAAATTTCGCTCACTTTGTAAATGAACAGCGTTTGCGGTAAACTAGAGTGAATATTTCTCAGCTGACGTTTTCAACTGAGGAATCCAAGACTTTCACCAGCAAGATACAGGTTAAGAGATTAGCTACCGTAAACATCAGAAAAGAGGTGATTATGCGTATTGGACTTATCTCAGATACCCACATTCCCTTTGAACGGAAGGAACTCCCTCCTCAGGTAATGGAAACATTTAAGGGTGTTGACCTTATCCTGCATGCCGGTGATATTTACGCTCACTCCGTGCTGGATGAGCTGGAGCGTATCGCCCCGGTACTGGCGGCACTGGGTGATGACGATTATCCCGCACCAGACCCCCGTGTGCAGGAAAGACATATCCTGGAGCTTGAGGGACACATACTGTGGCTCATCCATGAAGGACCACACGTCCCGATATCCCCACTATGGCTAGCCTTACGGCGGCAAAACAGAATCTCTGCCGGGGAAGATAAGTATGGTAAGCCTGATACTATCGTTTTCGGCCATGAGCACCGCGTTGTGGTTGAACGGTGTGATGGTGTCCTTTATATAAACCCCGGAAGTCCCACTTTATTAAACTATCAGCCAGGCCTGGGCACCGTCGGCATACTGGAACTGGAAGCTGGCAGAGCGGACGTGCACATTATCCACCTGTAAAAGCCTGCCATTATTCCTCAAGCATTCTATCGACAGCCGGTTTTGCCCTAAGACGGATTTCATCAGGCACCTTTATTTGCGGCTCCATATTCTCCAGTGACCACAGAATATTCTCCGGGCTCACCAGCTTCATGGTTGCACATACGGCTCGTTCCGTGGCTGGTATGAACACCTTGCCCGGGTTCTCTTTTCTCAGACGGTGCAATATACCTGTCTCTGTGCCGACAATTATCTCCCCGGCGTCAGTTTCACGAGCGAACCTGATTATGCCGGCGGTACCTGAAACGGCATCAGCGAGGGCTTTTACTTGCGGTATGCATTGTAGATGGACCACTACCTTAGCCCCGGGATGCTCCGCTTTCTGCCTTAAGATATCCTCCGGTCTTATCTTGATGTGAGGGGAACAGTACCCGGGCCAGAGAATCAAATCGCGCCCGGTCTTTGTAGCCACATAGTCGCCAAGGTACTGGTCGGGGATGAACATTATCTCCTCATTTGACGGCAATTTCTCGACGACACTGACCGCATCAGCCTCGGCATAACAGACATCAGACTCGGCTTTGACGGCTGCCGGGGTATTGATATAGGAGACTACCTTAGCCCCGGGGTATCGTTGCTTTTTCTCCCGCAGACGTTCCGGAGTAATCATATTAGCCAGTGTGCAGCCGGCATTCATATCGGGGAGGAGCACCACTTTATCGGGGCAGACAATAGCGATTGTCTCGGCTATGCATTGAACCCCTCCAAGAATAATAACATCAGCCTCGTTTGCGGTAGCCTGCTGAATGAGCTCCAGCGAGTCCCCAACGAAGTCAGCTATATCCTGGACTTCACCGGGTTGATAGTTGTGCGCCAGGAGAACGGCGTTTCTCCTTCTTTTGAGGTTTTCAATCTTCTCTACCAGTGCCGCACTGGGATTTTTCAATATCGGCCATCCTCCATTCCTGGGCATCCTTACTCATCCTAAATTATAATCATTTTTCCAGCGTTGACAAATTTTCAGGAGAAGGGTTACACTTTATCATCAAGAATAATGACCTAAGGAGCGTGAAAAATGGCTGAAAAAGGTAGAGTATATAAATGTCTTAATCCTGTTGGAATACAGCTACCGGTGAAAACATATCCTCTGGCACCGCGTCTTGATACCCTTGACGGCAAGACCATCCATTTCAGCATCACCGGCGAGCCGGATATCACCATAGCCCTGGAAAGGCGGTTGAAGAAAGATTATCCCAATGTTAACTGGACAACCAAGAAGTCGTACACCCCTATGCCGGTCGAATTGACCGAAGAGGAGATGAAGACCACTGATGCGGTAATACTGGCGGTATGCTGGTGAAGTGGTGCCGTGTGGGGGCAGTTGCCCTACATTGCCAAGCTTGAAAAAGCCGGCATTCCGACGGTGATTGTAGACCTGGCAGACCAGCATGAGATGGTCAAACAGGAGGCGCTGGCCGCCGGCGTTCCCCATGTACGATATTTACCCGCCTCGCGAACACTTCCCGGGCCGGAGGACGTTGACCAGTGGATTAAGCCCATGCTTGACGCCCTCACCCGTCCTCTGACTGAAAAGGAAAAAGAAAGCGGCCTGTATACTCCCTCGCAGGAGAGGGTGCTCTTTGAGGGGACCCTTGAGGAAGCCGAGGAGTTTTACCAGCAGACAATGCACGTTCCCGAACCGCTAAATGCTCCTATCGCCATCTATACGGACGGTCTCCCGATAGTAGTCCCCACCGAGGAGCGTGTGGCGGAGATGCTCAAAGGCACCAGCCACAAACCGGACGAGTTGATAACCTACCAGTCTGATAGAGCGGGGCGGTTTGACAGGGTAATAAAGAAGGGTGATGTGGTGCGGTTCCAGCCCAGGAACTGGACGGCTACCGTAGAAAAGGTGGCGATTAACGCCGTGATGGCTGGGTGTAAGCCGGAGCACCTGCCTGTGGTACTGGCGATTGCTGAATCAGGGGTCCCTACCGGTACCACTGTCTTCAACAATCAGTGGATTTGCGTCAGCGGTCCGATTGCCAAGGAGATAGGAATGAACTCCGGTCTCGGTATGCTCGGTCCCGGCAACCCGGCTAACTCGGTTATCGGCCGTTCCTATCAGATAATGGCGCGTAACCTTGGCGGTGCAATTCCCGGCATCAACCGGATGAGCAGCATCGGCAGCCCGATCAACCGAGGAGGGCTGGCCTTTGCCGAATGTGCGGATAAGCTACCGCCCGGCTGGAAAGGCTTAAACGAGCAGTTCGGCTTCAGAAAGGATGAAAGCATTGCTATGGTCATGACCACGGAAGGCGGCTTAAACGGTGCCCAGTTCTCACCCGGTGGGTACCGGGCACTTCAGAAGAGCGGTCACGGCGGCATGGCTAGGAAACTCGGTGTTAAAGGCATACCTGGCCCGCATAACTGGCTTGACTGGATACTGCCCGATATCTGGGTGGGTGAACGAGAGGGCCCACGGACATTCATTATGGTTCACGAAATGGCTCAGCACCTTTATGATATTGGCTTTAAGTCTAAAGAAGCGGTGCTAGAGTACATCTGGAAGAAGAGTTTTGAACCTCTGAAAAAATACCGTGACCGCTCCTGGGTTGATTTAACCACAAATGGCTGGCTGGGGGTAGAAAGAACTTCAGGGAAGCCATGGAAAGAACTGCCCGATGATTATATGGTGCCGGTGGCAGGAGATACCCCTAGCGACAACTGCATCATCGTCTGCGGCTCAGATGAAGAGATATGCTATGAAATTACCGGCGGTCCCCGAGGTATGTGGGGAGCCGCACCCGTCTACAGCATAGACGCATGGCGGTAGGCTCTAGCCAGCCTGGTCTTTACGAGGGAAGCCACCCATGACCGAAGCTGAACTTATTGAACTGATTATCCGGGTGCGCACCGAACTTGAGGCGAACCGTGCGGCAAACGTCAGCCGTTCACTATTGAGAGTCCAGGAGGAAGAGCTTAGGGAGCTTGAAGAAATTTATGTCAGTGGTGACGCCAAACGTCTGGAAATGCGGCGCTTTTTAGACCAATGTGCGGCAAAGTTTGATATACCGCTCAAATAGGGAGAATTTCCGTCGCAGGCGCTTGACCAGAGCATTTCCGCTGGGCAAATCCTGGCGCCTAAAATTAGAGGCGACGAGCGGATTCGAACCGCTGGATAGGGGTTTTGCAGACCCCCGCCTTAACCACTTGGCTACGTCGCCCCCTAAAGACCCTCCAAACCACCGCTTTCCACCCGGTTCCGTTGCCTATTATAACCTCATAACGGCTTTCGATGCAAATTGGGTATTCAACAACTTTACTCCCTTAATCTTACCCCAGAAATCTTGATTTCGTGGGGGACGTGCTTAAGCCCCCTTTTCCTCTCAATTTTGGGGTGTTTAAGAGGGACGGTAGCCCCTCGTTCACTCGTGAGTTAGTTGAATTGACAACCGCAATTTCAGGCTCTACAATTTTAAGTGCGCCGGGATGGCGGAATGGGCAGACGCAGCGGACTTAAAATCCGCCGGAGCAATCCTTGTGGGTTCGAGTCCCTCTCCCGGCACCAGAGAGAAAAGATATGCCCTGGTTGATAGTTTTTCTAGGTTATATTCTGGGTTCAATCCCCACTGCCTATATCGCCGGGCGTCTGCTTAAAGGCAAAGACATCCGGCAACTGGGCGATGGCAACATGGGCGCCCGCAACGCCTATCATGAGTTGGGGCACAAGACAGGGGTAAGCGTATTCTTCATCGACGCTACCAAAGGAGCAATACCTGTCCTTATTGCCCAGGCAGTCAGCATCCCTCAGCTAGCCATCCTGAGTGTCGGGGCGGCTGCCGTCATCGGTCATAACTGGCCAGTTTTCCTGGGCTTCAGGGGTGGAAGGGGAGAGAGCACGGCTATCGGGGTACTGACAACTCTAATGACTCAGCCAATGCTAATCCTGGCTGGACCGACACTGGCGGTACTGGCTATTAAGAAAAATGTTACGCTAGCCAGCGTCTTCCTGTTTGTCCCGCTACCGCTGGTATGCTGGTTGATGGGATTCCCTGGAACACTGATAATCTACAGCATGGGCTTGCCCTGTCTGGTGGGTTTCACTCATTTCCTCAGGACGAGGCGGACAGCGGTGCTCAAGGCTTAGGCTTCACTCTCTTCCAGACGTCCTATGCCCCCGAAAAAGGCAGCGCTCGCCCGAAGTGATAGTTTTTAATACCTTGCTTTTACTCTTTCGCTTCCAGTCCTCAGTAGCTTAATTCATTTCCTTTTTAACACGGTACGGACAGCCTGCTCAATGTCTTTAGCTGTCAGACCATACTTCTCTAAAAGTTGAGCAGGTTTGCCCGATTCAGCATAGGTATCCTTAATCGCCACAAACTCCATAGGCACTGGCTGGTTCTTGACAACAATCTGCGAGACAGTGCTCCCCAGCCCGCCATGCTCCAGATGCTCTTCAGCGGTCACGATAGCTCCGGTCTCAACGGCTGCCTTAATAACGGCCGCCTCATCAGCGGGTTTTAAGGTGGGCATATTCAGCACCCGGCAATCAATGCCTTGCTTCCTGAGGTTGTCAGCGGCTTCAAGTGCCGAGGCTACCATAATGCCGATAGCAATTATGGTGACATCTTTGCCCGGTCTCATCACCACCGCCTTCCCCAGCTTGAAGTGGTAGTCATCTTTATACACCAGCGGTGTTTTGAGGCGAGCCAGCCTGATGTAGAAAGGTCCCCAGTTGGAAGCAGCCGCCCTCACGGCTTGGGCCGTTTCAATGGCATCGGCAGGAACAATAACCGTAAAGCCAGGCAGTGAGGAAGCGAGGGAGAGGTCTTCAACTGCCTGATGCGAAGAGCCGTCTTCACCGACGCTGATACCCCCGTGGGTGACCACCAGCTTGACATTGAGCCTGGGAGAGGCTATTGATACACGTATCTGGTCAAAGCAACGCCCGGGAGCGAAAACGGCAAAGGTGCTGGCGAAGGGTATCTTGCCTGAGGATGCCAGACCAGCGGCAATGCCTATCATATTCTGCTCGGCAATGCCACAGTCAAAGAAACGCTCGGGGAACTCTTTGGCAAAGAAGGTTGTCATCGTGGATTTAGACAGGTCGGCATCAAGCACCACAATATCCGGGTTCTCCCTGCCCAGTTCCACGAGGGTTTTACCGTAGGTCTCCCTCATTGAGACTTCTTCAGGCATCCTATTCCAGCTCCTTCAGGGCTAACGCCACTTCGGCAGCGTTAGGGGCTTTGCCGTGGAAATCCGGGTTATTCTCCATAAAGCTGACCCCTTTTACCCTTAATAGTGTGGGCAATAATGACGGAGGGTTGACCCTTGACTGCCTTTGCCTGGTTAAAGGCGTTAAGAAGCTGGGTTAGGTCATGACCATCAACCTCAATAACGTGCCAGCCGAAAGCCTGCCACTTCTTGTTGAAAGGGTCGAGGTTCATGACATCACGATTCCAGCCGTCAATCTGCTGTCCGTTGTTATCTACGATAGCTATCAGGTTGTCCAGCTTGTAATGGGAAGCCGCCATCGCTGCTTCCCACACCTGCCCCTCATCGCACTCGCCGTCACCCAGCAGAACATATACCCTGTATTCCTGTCTATTGAGACGGCCAGCTAGGGCCACTCCAACAGCGAACGACAGTCCCTGCCCCAGGGAACCTGCGGTCATCTCTACTCCGACGGTAGCCGTAGAGTCGCAATGACCCTGAAGATTACTACCTAACTGCCTCAAGGTAGACAGTTCCGCAACCGGGAAGTAGCCACATTCAGCCAGAGCCGCATAGAGCAGCGGGGCGGCATGTCCCTTGCTGAGGATAAATCTGTCCCTGTCGGGCCAGTTGGGGTCCTCAGGGTTATGCCGCAGCAGATTGAAGTAGAGGGTGGTTACAATCTCCACCGCCGAAAGGGAACCACCGGGATGACCGCTACCCGCCTTGCCGGTCATGGTAATGACGTGTCGACGTAGCCTCTTGGCTACCGTCTCCATTTCCTTTACCGATAGTGATTTAGTTTTGATAATATCGCCTTTTTCTTTCGACCTATCACTTAACTCCGGCATGGGAGCTAACTCTCCTTCTGGCTATTCAGAGTTCAGATATCGGCTATAGGCTACCAGGTGAGCCAGCACCCTTGCTGCCCTTTCTGGGGTAGGGTACATCATAACGCCGTTCTCTTTAAGTTCATTAAACATCGGCGAGTCCTTAGCCGTACCGGCATTGTGATTGAAGATAATAACTGGCTTTTGATATTTCTTTATATACTCAAACAATTTATTCAAATTCTTTCGCTCCTCCTCTTCCCGGGCTTTAAATGCCTGCTCGTCCCAGCCTTCAGGCGGGAACCTATCGCTCATCAGCCGCCGCGCCACCATTCCCATACGACCAATGCCACCCATCATCAGCACCGCGTCTATATTATCATCTTCTATCAGTGGCCAGAGGCAGGGATAGGTAACGAATCCAAAACCCACCGTATCAACAGGATTGGCGTGTGGCCACCGCTCAGGTAGGACTTCATTCAGTCGGGCTATTGTCTGTGGCGACAATGGAGCCACCTCTAACCCCAGCCTTTCACAGGCATCAGAGGCGACGCAACCGAATCCACCGCCAAAGGTCAGGATGCCGACCCTGTTCCCTCTTGGTAATGGCTGTCGAAGCAAAGCTAAGGCTACATCAAAAAGTTCCTCAACCTCGTCCGTTCTTATTACCCCGGTCTGCTTGAATACGGCATCATAGATAAGGTCTGAGCCAGCAATGGCACTGGTGTGTGACCTGGCTGCCCTTGCCCCCGCTGTTGTTCTGCCTATCTTCACCACTACTATTGGCTTCTTCTTCGTTATTTCCTTAGCCAATTTGAAGAAACGCTTGCCCTCTCTCAAGCCCTCGATATAGGCGGTGATTACCCTGGTTTCATCATCCTGGGCAAAATATTCAAGAAAATCTTCAAAGTGCAGGTCAGCTTCATTACCGGTGCTGACAAACTTGCTAAAACCAACACCCATTTCGGCGCCATAGTGCAGGATATGTCCAGCAAAAGTCCCGCTCTGCGAGATAATCGCTATTTCCCCTTTGTCTAAAGACAATCCCATGCGTACCGTAGAGAATTTGTTGGCAGTGTTGAAATGCCCCATACAATTTGGGCCAACAAGCCGCAGGCCACCTTTGCGGGCAGTACTGACAATCTCTTCCTGCAGCCTTGCTCCCTCCGGTCCGGTCTCCCCTAACCCGGCGGTGATAATAAGAGCCGCCTTGACTCCCCTGGCAACACAGTCCTGCACTACCTGAAGTACATCGGTAAAAGGAATGACTATGGCGACAAAGTCCACTGGCTCGGGCAGTTCTCTTACCGTGGAGTAGGTCTTTACCCCCTGTACCTCTTTGGTATTCTTATTTACGGCATATACCCTTTTCAATGAGGGAGTTCTTAAAACACTGCTGAATACCCCGCCACCCCACTTTTCCAGACTATTGGATGCTCCGACTACCGCCACCGTCTGGGGGTTAAAGAGTGCTTCAAAGTGGTTCATGCCGGGTTTCCCCTTTCCAGCTCTTTATTTGCAAAAGTATTGTTTATTATATAACAGTTCATAGTCTTAAGTCTAACCAAGCCTTTCGGGGTAGCAATCTGGGCCTTTGCTAATTTGACAGGGAGCCCTTATGAGCTTTATAATTATTGAAGTTTAGAAAGGAGAGATTACATGGTAGGGATTGTCTCGTATGGAGCATATGTACCTTTGAGGAGGCTGGGGCGGGGTACGCAGGGATGGCGTGCACCGAATGAGAAGGCGGTGGCCTATTACGATGAAGATAGCTTGACGATGGCAGTAGCGGCGGCGATTGACTGTGTAGGGGATATCGACCGCCGAACTATTGATGGGCTTTACTTTGCTTCAACCACCTCACCCTACAAAGAGAAGTTAGCCGCCACGACCACAGCCAGTGCGGTGGACCTTCGCAGTGATATTCTAACCATGGATGTTGCTGATACATTGAGGTCGGGAACCGGTGCTCTCAGAATGGCCGCTGATACTATCAAAGCGGGTTCCGCCAGGCTATTGCTGGTAACGGCTTCTGACTGTCGCCTCGCTCCACCGCGTAGCGAAATGGACCAGACTTTTGGTGATGGCGCGGCTGCTTTTCTCATTGGCGATACGAATGTCGCTGCAACGATTGAAGCCAGCTACTCTTTCTCAAACGAACTGCTGGATATGTGGCGTTCCAATACAAGCCGGTACGTCCACACCTGGGAAGACCGATGGGTCTACGAGGAGGGATATTTTAAGGTCCTTCCGCCAGTGATAGCTGAGTTTTTGAAGAGATGCGGTCTGACAACGCAGGATATTACAAAGTTTATTTTCTATGGACCTAATCCTCGGAGACACGGGGAAATGGCTCAGAAGCTCGGACTCAAGCCACCTCAAATTCAAGACCCCCTCTTCAGCAAGATGGGGGATACCGGCGCCGCCTTTGTCCCGATGCTGCTGGTAGCTGCCTTAGAAGAGGCCAAGCCGGGGGACAAGCTCCTCTGTGCCAGCTATGGCGATGGGGCTGATGTCCTTCTTCTTCGAGTCACCGACCAGATAACCAAAGTAAAACCCAAACGGGGAATGAAAGTGCACCTGGCGTCCAAAATGATAGTCCCCAGCTATGAGCAGTACCTTGGCTTTCACCACCAGCCCATGGGCAACGAGGAGGGAGGGGGAGGGCCATCGGCATCGGCTATCGCCCGGGAGCGTGAGGCTATCTACCCGCTCCACGGCACCAAGTGTCGGGTCTGCGGGACTGTCCAATACCCTCCTCAGAGAGTGTGCACAAACTGTCGAGCCAAGGATAACTTCGATTATTACCGGCTCTCCGATAAAAAAGCGAAAGTATTTACCCGCGTGCTGGATTACGCGGCCCCTGTTCCTGCCTATGACTCACCCTCGGTCGATATGATGATTGACTGGGAATGTGGAGGCAGAGGTAATTTTGAGATGACCGACAAGCGGATTAACGACCCCAGAACTGACCTTCCGATAGGCATGGAGGTTGAAATGACCTTCAGAAAACTCCGTGTTGGTGGAGGAATCCATCACTACTGGTGGAAATGCATGCCGCTCAGAGAAAGCTGGCTAGAGAAGGAGGAAAAATAAGTGGCAGAGAGTATCAAGGACAAAGTCGCCATAGTTGGCATGGGATGTGTCAAGTTTGGTGAGAACTGGGAACAAAGTGCGGAAGACATGATGATAGATGCCGCCTACGAGGCCTATGAAGATGCCGGGATAGAGCCAAAGGATATCCAGGCAGCCTGGTTCGGCTCTACTCAGATCGGCCAGGGGGAGCCTTTAGCCACTGCCCTCAAGTTTGACTATATCCCGGTGACCAGGGTAGAAAACCTGTGTGCTACGGCCACGGATGCCTTCAGGAACGCCTGTTTCGCTGTAGCCAGCGGAATGTACGATGTGGTCATGGCTTTGGGCTGTGAGAAATTGAAGGACACCGGCCGTGGTGGTCTTGGTGGTGGGGGCGGGGGAGGCGCGCCCGGCAGTGCCCTGATGGTACCTGCGGGGGGACCTTTTCACTACTTTTCCCGAATGGCTAATAGATACATGGAGCACTACGGTTGGCGCTATGAGGAATTCAAGCCGATTCTCGCGAAGATCGCCGTAAAGAACCATTACAATGGCTCCCTCAACCCTAAGGCCCATTTCCAGAGACCAATAACCGAGGAGCAAGCAATCAACGCTCCTATGATGGCCTGGCCCTTGGGGCTCTATGACTGCTGCGGCGTCAGCGATGGTGCCGCTGCCGCTATCATCACCAGGGCTGACATAGCCAAGAACTTCCGGGATGACTATGTCCTGGTCAAGGGATTAGGGCTGGCGGTTGGTGCCCGGCAGGGATATCTCCAGCAGAGCTATGATATGGTCCATATGGAGGAGACCGTGCGGGCTGCTCAGCAGGCCTATGCTCAGGCAGGAATAAAGGACCCTTACAAGGAAATAGACCTTGCCGAGGTACACGACTGTTTCACCATTACTGAGCTGGTGATAATGGAGGATTTGGGGTTCGCCCCGAGAGGACGGGCTCCAGAGTATGTCAAGGAAGGCAGGTTTAACCTTGACGGAGACCTGGCAGTCAACCCCGATGGCGGTTTAAAATCATTCGGACATCCGATTGGTGCCAGCGGTCTAAGGATGTTGTACGAGGTCTACAAGCAGATGCAGGGTAAAGCCGGGCCACGCCAGCGGAAGAACCCCACCTTGGGGCTCACCCACAACTTCGGTCTTAACCCCGGAAGCGGCGTCGCCAGCGTCTGTATTTTAGGGCAAAGGGACTAAAAAACCCCGGTTATCTCTCCAGCTCCTTACGAGAGAAATTCCCCTCGTAAGGAGCTGTTCTAGTTTCTGGGGGTACTAATAGCTTGATAACTCGGCTTGTTTCTGTCTAAATAATTGAGTATAATGAGCGCTAACTAGGAGAAGGAGGCTGAAGATGCCATCTTACGCCTTTTTTCATAATAAGTTTGTCCCTTTGTCTGAAGCCAAGTTAGGAGTAATGACCAACTTCTTTCACTACGGCACCGGCGTTTTTGAAGGCATCCGTGGCAATTGGAGCAGTACAAAGAAGCAGATTTACATCTTTTGCCTTAAGGAGCACTACGAACGATTGTATCAGGGTTGCCGGGTGTTGAAGATTGACCTGCCTTATTCCGTTGATGAATTATGCCGGATAACCGTGGAGTTGGTGGAGAAATGTGGCTTTCAGGAAGATATATACATTCGTCCTTTAGCCTATAAAAGCTCCGAAGCTCTGGGCGTCCGACTCCACGACCTGGAAGCTGATTTCCTGGTCTTTGCCTTCCCTTGGGGGGCATACCTGCCAGAAAAAGTGAGGTGCTGCGTTTCTTCCTGGCGGTTCCCCAGGGAAATACCGCGAGCCAAGCTTACCGGGCTTTATCTTACTAATGCCCTAGCCAAGACGGAAGCCGCTGAGAGGGGCTTTGATGAGGCCATTATGCTTACCCCGGATGGTTATGTTGCCGAGGGGAGCGGAGAAAACATCTTTCTATTGATCAATAGCGAACTGGTGACCCCGGCCAGCTATGATGGCATTCTGATGGGGATTACACGCAGTGTAGTCATCAAGCTGGCGGAGGCCGAGCTGGGCATCAAGACCACAGAAAGGCACGTTGACCGTGTGGAGCTTTACCGTGCTGATGAGTGCTTCCTGACCGGTACGGCTGCCCACATAACTCCGGTGGCTGAGATAGACGGTCGTAAGATTGGTGATGGCGAAGTTGGTGAGATAACCAGGCAACTACAAGAAATCTATTCAAATATCATACGGGGCAACAACCCGAAGTATAGTGAGTGGTGCACCCCCGTCTATAAAGAGAGCCATATAGCGAAACGCAGATGATAATCAATGATATTGTTAGTGGAATTATCGCCATAATTATCGGCTATTTGCTTGGCTCCATTCCCTCAGCCTACATTGCCACCCGTCTCAAAACGGGCAAGGACATCCGCAAGCTGGGTGGGGGCAATGTTGGTGCCCGAAATGTCTATCGGGAAGTGGGGCTAATACCAGCCATTTTTGTGGGGATTTTTGACGTGGCTAAGGGGGCAGGCACCGTGCTTATCGCCGGCTGGCTACTGGGCTTCCCCAAGCCGTGGTTACTGTCGTGGCTGTTGCCTTGGGAGTTACAGGCCCGCACTCTTTTTGTGCTGGCGGCTGGGCTGGCGGCGGTAGCCGGGCACATCTGGTCTCTCTACCTGAAATTCACCGGGGGCAACGGTGTTGCCACGACCATAGGTGTTCTGTCCATCCTTATGGCTAGGGAACTTGGGATTGCCCTAGCCGTAACACTGCTATTCGCCGTGGTTACCCGAAATCCCGTTCTGTCGGTAAATATCAGTCTCCTTCTCTCGGTGCCGGTGTTCGCCTGGCTTCTGGAGAGGTCTTGGCTTCCTATCGGCTTTGCCCTTATTCTGGCACTGGTACTGGTGGTGCACTTCGTTCCCACCGCTATGACTGCTTTGACCAAAGCGGGAAGTAGAGCAAACTTTTTGGCTGAACTCCTGCGGTTAGACAGAGCTCCAAAAGCCAAAGAAAAGAAGTGAAAGCTACTCTTTAGTTGAGCCCGCCCTCAGCGACTTCACCAGGCAGATTATCTGACAGCTTTGCTCCAGACTAGTGGTGTAGTTGTAAGCCTCTTCGAGCAGTTGCCCCGTAGCGAAGCTACCGTGACCCCAAACCATAACCGCCCGGTGTTGCTTCAGTGCCTGAGCGATGATATCAGCCAGTCCCCCAGGTCTTACCTCCATATGCCAACCGAGGACCGGAACCCGACCCACTGTAGCCAGACCCTCGGCAGAATTGGGCACAATCTCAGTTTCCGTCAGTGACAGCGCGATGGCATGAGGCGGATGAGCATGAACGATGGCCAGCGCCGGGGTTGCCTGGTAAATAGCCCGATGGACAGCCAGTTCTGTCGAGGCTAGGGGTGTAAAACGGTCATTTTTACTTATCCCCGTCTCAATCAGGTCATTCTCTTCTAAACAACTGAGCCGACAACCACGACGGGTAATGATTAAACGGTCTCCAAACCTAATGCTCAAATTGCCACTATTAGAAGAGACGAGTCCTCTGGTAAAGAGGTCACGACCTACAGTCTGAAACTGGGATAAAATCATCTCTTCAATTCCCAACCCCACGAGGGTATCAGATTAGACTCTGGTTAATGTATAACTATTGATAGTAAAAATCAAATCAGGCGGCTATGTCAACCGTCTGATGACGGCGATAACCCTGCCTTGAATCTCAACGTTATCTGGCTCGGCATAGATTGGTTTCAGCCGGCTGTTTGCCGGCTGAAGCCGGATGCGACCCGGCTCGGCATAGACCTTTTTCAGGGTAACTTCCTTTTCTGCCCTAAGCCAAATAGCCGCCATCTCTCCATTCTCTACGGCATTCACATATTGCATTAGCACGATATCGCCATCATTAATCAGGGCGTCCACCATTGATGAGCCCTTCACCTTCAGAGCATAAATATCTTTCCTGCCCTGAGTCAAGTCTGCGGGCACCTCCAGTGTCTCTGAGGAAACGGTAACATCCCAGGTATCAGGGGCAGGCACCGGTATCGGTTCACCAGCCGCTATCTGACCGATAATCGGCACCCTAAGGCTGTGTCCCGGGGCGGGAGACCGACTAACCAGTTCAATACCACGCGAAATTCCGGGATGGCGACGAATGTACCCCTCCCTCTCCAAGATATTTAGGTTATAATCCGCAACGGATGTTGAGCTAAGCCCGCAGCCGTTTACTATATCCCTGACAGTAGGTGGGTAGCTCCTCTCCAGCCAGAAACGGTGGACAAAATCAATGATACGCTGTTGCTTTGTGGAGAGCGTTTTCACCTGCTACCTCGCAAAAATACCCCTGGCTATGCCGAACATCTGTTCTATGAAACTTTATAACTAATTGAGTTCTTTGTCAAGTCCCCAGACCGTGGCTATTTAACAACCCTATCCCCTTCCTTACTTTTTGGGCGTCCAAGAGGGGGATTAAGGGGGTGGAGTTCATAGTAAATCCCCAAACGGGATTGAGAGTTAGCTAAGCACCCCCACTTCTTTGGGTAAATAGCTCAGCTTGCTGGAGCCGAGTCTTTGGCTGAAGATGAGGCTTGAGCTTCATTCAGTTTCTTCATCAAGCGGGATTTGCGTCTGGCGGCATTATTGGGATGGATGACGCCCTTTTCCGCAGCCCTATCCAGGGAACTGATGGCAGCTACTACCGCTTTTCGAGCTTCCTCGAGCTTACCGGACAGGATGAGACTTTCTGCCTTGGTTATGTAGGTCTTACACCGGCTGCGAATTGGCTGATTACGCAAACGTTTTCTTTCCGAGACGCGCATCTGTTTCTTGGCTGATTTAGTAACTGGCAATATCTACCCTCCTACCTTCAATTTCTATTTATTGGCTGCGGGGTACATTAGGGTGAGGGCCCGCTTCTGTAGATGCTCCTTCCCCAATCCTGATAGCACTTATCACCCCCCGCACCCCTTCAATTTTTATCAAAAGCCGGCTTAACTGGGCTAAGTTCGCCGCCTCCAGGGAAAAGAATATGGATATACTCCGGTCATCGTTGTTGGTCAGGTTTACCGCCGCAATATTAATCTTTTCCTCAGCGACCAGGGTAGAGATGTCACGCATTAACCCTACCCTGTCCCAGGCTCGAACCTGAATCCGGACCGGGTAGAGTAAACTGCCCTCTCCCCACTCCACCGTGACCAATCTATCCTTCTCTTCTTCGTTGACCACATTGTAACAGTCCTGACGGTGGACAGTTACCCCCCGACTGCGAGTCACATAGCCAATAATCCTGTCTCCCGGCACCGGGTGACAGCACTTAGCTAACTGGGTAAGTAAATCCCCCACCCCTTGAACCTTCACTGCCGATGTTGGTTGCTTAGCCGGTGAAGCTTCAATTATCCTGGGTTGCTGCTGGGCCGCTAATTTCGTGGCAATTTGATGGATATTGATGTCACCATAGCCAATAGCGGCGTAGAAGTCATCCAAGTTGTCCCGTTTGAACAGCTTGGCCAACCTCTCCCGCTCCGTGAAAGCGATGCTTAACTGCCTCATCCATTTCTCCAGAAGCTCCCGACCCCGCTCAACGTTTTCCGTTCGTTCCTGCTTCTTAAACCACTGCCGTATTTTTTCCCTGGCGTGAGATGTCTTGACATAACCCAGGACAGGGTTCAGCCAATCCCGGCTTGGCCCCCTTTCCCCTTTAGCTGCCATGATTTCGACAATATCACCATTCCTGAGCTGATAATTGAGCGGAACCAGCCGACCATTGACTTTGGCTCCCGTACAACGGTGACCCAGGTCAGTGTGAACCCGATAGGCGAAATCAAGAGGGGTAGACCCGTTAGGCAAGTCCTTTATCTCCCCCTTGGGTGTATAGACAAAAACCTGGTCATTAAATATGTCGGTCTTCACTGATTCCAGGAACTCTTCCGCGCCGCTTAATTCGCGGTGCCATTCAACTAACTGACGCAGCCAGCCTATCCTCTCCTCAAAGCGCATGTCCTTCCTGTCACCCTCTTTGTATCGCCAGTGAGAGGCAACGCCAAATTCGGCAACGCGATGCATCTGGTAGGTGCGAATCTGTATCTCCAGAGGGGTTGTGCCCTGGCACATCACCGTAGTATGGAGAGATTGATACCCATTTGGTTTGGGATTGGCGATGAAGTCGTCAAACTGGTCAGGTAAAGGATGCCACAGGTTATGGACTATACCCAGGGCACTGTAACAATCAGGCACACTATTGACCAGTACCCGTAGGGCGAGCAGGTCGTGTATATCATCAAAGTCTTTACCCAGCGCAGCGTACTTCTCCATTTTCTGGTGTATGCTGTAGATGTGCTTGGGTCTACCCGATACCTCGGCGTTGAGACCCGCCTGCTTGAACTCCTGGCTTAGCACTTGAATTACCTGCTCGATAAAATTCTCCCGCTCAGTGCGCCGCTCCGCCAGCAACTCGGCAATCTGGCGGTATTTATCCGGCTCCAGATAGCGGAAGGACAGGTCCTCTAACTGCCATTTTAGCTCCCATATCCCTAAACGATGGGCTAAGGGAGCGTATACTTCCTGAGTTTCCTGAGCAATACTATACTGCTTCTCCGGGGCTAGGGCATCAAGGGTCTGCATATTGTGCAGCCTATCAGCCAGCTTAATAAACACCACACGGAGGTCTTCAGCCATGGCTACCAGCATTTTCCTCAGGTTCTCCGCCTGCTCCTGCCTGGTGGTTAAACCCCCTCGCTGGGCTCCTTCCCACCGTGCCGATAAGGAGAGCCTGCCCAGCTTGGTGGTGCCATCAACTAACTTAGCTATCTCTGAACCAAACCTGGCCTCAATCTCCGAAAGAGGTATATCACAATTCTCAGGAACATCATGGAGCAAGGCCGCCGCCAGAGAGCCAGTATCAAGTTGAAGCTCGGCCAGGGTCAAAGCAACCTGCAATGGGTGCTCCAGGTAGGGCTCACCTGATTGACGCACCTGCCCCTCGTGCGCCTTCATGGCATAGTTATAGGCATCTTTAACTATAGCTATCTTCTCTGCCGGAAGATACTCTGTAATCTTCTCAATTAGCTGGTTAAAACTCATTATCCCCCTGCCAGTGGCTAGACCTACTGACTACAGTATAGCGCAAGGTAATATCTGTGTAAAATAGCGGCTGAGTTATCCCGGGCTTCTATACCAAATCGCCCATTTCTTAAACAGGCTTGAGATTGTTTATCAACCTCACCCCCTATAAAATAGAAAAGACGAAACCTCCCCGGGAGTATACAAATGGCTTTGCTTCTCTGGCTATCCGTTGGGGGAGTCTGAGAGGGGCGTGAGCCCCTCTTAAAATAAATTCCCCCTTCCCCTTATCAATGGGAAGGGGGTCAGGCGGGTTCCCAGAAAAATCAAAGATTTTTCTGGGTGCCTCAGGGGGATAGGGTTTCAAAAATGTGATTTGGGAGCCTTCTTAAGCTGTGTTATGATGATAGGTACAAGATGATAAGCATTGGAGGATAGCCGGTTTGAAGGTTCTTGGTATTGTGGGTAGTCCGAGGCGGGGTGGTAATACTGACATGTTGCTGGCGGAAGTTATGAGGGGTGCCGCCAGCAAGGGGGCTGAGGTCAAAACTATTATCCTCAATAACCTGAATATTACCCCCTGTCAGCACTGTGATGCCTGTCTTGAGAAGGGAGAATGCAAGATTAAGGATGACATGCAGGCTGTCTATCAGAAATTCGACCAGGCAGACATAATAGTGCTGGCTTCCCCCATCCAGTTTACTGGCGTAACCGCCCAGATGAAGGCAATGATTGACCGCTTTCAGTCGCGGTGGGCAAGGAAATACGTTCTTAAAACGCCACCTTTAGGCAATAGACGAAAGAGGAAGGGGTTCTTTGTTTCTGTTGGCGGTAGAAAGGTTGCTGACCTGTTTGAGCCGGCGCTGGTCATGATAGAGACCTTCTTTAGAGTTTTGGATATTGCCTATGCTGGAGGATTACTATTCTCCGGGATTGACAGGAAAGGAGCTATCGCCCAGCATCCTGATGCCTTGAAGCAGGCCTTTCTTGCCGGTCAAAAGCTGGTGGAAGAATAGCCGAGTAAGTCTAAGATTACTTTTCTTTACTCACCTGCCTTGTTTCTTGAGCATGGGCTTCCTGTTCTTCTCTAATCTTCCTTATCTTGTCCTGTGAGTAGCCAAGAATATCAGTTAGCACCTCTTCGGTGTGCTGCCCCAGTGTAGGTGGGGGTAAATGTTTCCCCTTTAGAGATGGCATCATGATGGGGTTACCGGCTAATCGTACTGTGCCTCCCAGTGGATGTTCGATATTGAGTATCATCTTCAGATGGTTCACCTGAGGGTCGGCAATGGTCTGGTCTACCGTGTACAATGGCCCCGATATTATGTCCTCCCGCCGCAGGATTGCTAACCACTCCTCCGTTGTCGCCTGGAGGAAATACTTCTCCACTTCTCTATCGAGTTCCAGCCTGTTCTTGAGTCTGTCCTCAGTTCTGGCAAACCTTGGGTCATCAATCAGCCACTCGGCGCCGATGGCATAGGCTATCCTGGGCCAGCACGGTCCTAGGACAATCCAGCTGTCCTTTGTCTTGTAGACTCCGAAGGGAGCGGTGAAGGGATAACCCGAGCCTAAGGGCTGTGGTATTTCTCCTGAACAGGTATAGTAGGCGATATGGTAGCCCATAAGGGCGATACTTGCTGCCAATAGCGGGACCTCTATGTTTTGTCCGACTCCGGTTCTGTCGCGTTGGTAGAGAGCACTGATGGTGGCAATGACGCCGTATAGGGCACAGGCGATGTCACAAACGGCTGGGCCTGGTCTTATCGGGCGTCCGCCGGGTTCTCCCGTAACGCTCAACAGCCCGCTGAGTCCAGCGGCAATACTATCAACGACAGGCCAGTCTTCATAGGGCCCCGAGGAACCTACGCCGCTAAGATTGACGCTGATTATCCGGGGGTTGACCTTGCTGAGTGTCTCGTGGTCAGCACCCAGTCTCTTCATTACCCCGGCCCTGAAGTTGTTTATCACCACGTCTGATACCCTGACTAGGTCGTAGAAGGCTTCCCTGCCTGAGGGCGTCTTGAGGTCTAGGACTATGCTCTTCTTATTGCGGTTCCAGCTTAGATAGTGGCTAGCTTCGCCATTATGATTTGGGCCGGCAGTAGACCGACTCAGGTCACCCTCTTCGGGCTCAATCTTGATTACTTCCGCTCCCAAATCACCCATTGTCATTGAGGCAAGCGGACCGGCCAAGTAGTTTTCCAAAGCCAGTACTCTTACACCAGATAGCGGGCCTTCCATATTCTCTCTCCTTTGCTTTGTTTACATTCCAGATAAAAATCCTCACCAACCCATAACCTATTGTAGCCATAGTGGCACTGTTGTCAATACCGAGGCTCTTCCCCTGATATAGTAGACAAAGGATAGGTAAGAAGTTAAGATAGGTTAATACTAGGAGCTGAAATGTCTGGGCTTTTATCTAGCACCATTAAAATGATAAAACCACTGGACAAGAAAGCGATGGCTGAAGCTAGAGCCAGGCAGGATATGTTGACCAAGCCACAGGGTAGCCTGGGCAGGCTTGAGGAATTATCCATACAACTGGCTGGCATTCAGGGTAGGCCTATCCCCCAGCTCACGCATAAAGCTATTATTACTATGGCAGGAGACCATGGAGTGGTGGTGGAGGGGGTGGGTAACTGGCCGCAGGAGGTTACTGCGCAGATGGTGAACAATTTTCTGCGGGGTGGGGCTGGCATCAATGTCATTGCTCGCCAGGTAGGAGCCCGGATTATTGTGGTTGATATGGGAGTAGCCGGCAAGCTGGAGTCCCATCCCCGGCTTCTATCCCGGAAGGTTGCCCCCGGCACCAAAAATATAGCTTCAGGTCCGGCGATGACCAGAGAGCAGGCAATCAAGGCAATAGAGACCGGGATTGAAATAGTAAACAACGAGGTAGCTAAGGGTCTGGATATAGTGGGCACTGGCGATATGGGCATTGGTAACACTACTCCCAGCAGTGCTATCTGCGCGGTTATGACCGGTAGACCGGCAGCCGAGGTGACGGGTAGAGGCACCGGCATAACCGATGAGCAGTTGATTCACAAAATTGAAGTAGTAAATAAAGCGCTGGCGGTGAACCGCCCCGACCCCAAGCAGCCGCTGGAGGTGCTGGCGAAGGTGGGGGGCTTTGAGATTGGTGGGTTGGCTGGGGTAATGCTGGCGGCTTCGGCCCACCGCATCCCGGTAGTTATTGACGGCTTCATCTCCGGGGCAGCCGCCCTTATCGCTACGGCTCTGTCACCGAGATTGAAGGACTATCTTATCGCCGCCCATCTTTCGGCTGAAGCCGGACACCGGATAATGCTCAAGCATCTGGGGCTTAATCCCTTGCTGGACTTGGGTATGCGTCTGGGTGAAGGGACAGGTGCCGCCCTGGGCATATTTCTGAGTGAAACCTCCGCCAGGGTTCTGGCGGAGATGTCCACCTTTGCTGAAGCTGGAGTATCGGAGCGGGTGTTCGGAAAGGAGTGAGCCAGATAGTTGAGTTTCTTATCCGCCCTCAGATTTTTGACCATTATTCCCTTCCCCTTTCGGCGTGAGATTAGCCGGGAGGAAGTTGGACGCTCCGTCGCTTATTTCCCTGTGGTCGGCGTTATTATCGGCCTTATGTTGGCTGGTTTGAACTGGATTTTAAGTCTCTTTTTGCCCTCGGGGGTAGTTAATGGGCTGTTGCTTGTTTCTCTGGTAATAGTCAGCGGTGCCCTGCACCTTGACGGCTTTATTGATACCTGCGATGGCATCGCCGGTCATAAGACGGTTGAGGAAAGATGGCGGGTAATGCACGATAGTCGGGCCGGCGCCTTTGGCATTGTTGGCGGCGTTTCACTATTGCTGGTAAAATATATCTCACTGAATAGTGTGCCTGAGACCCTGCTCTGGGTAACCCTGATAATTATGCCGATGGTCAGTCGCTGGGTGATGGTCTATGCTATTTTTGTCTATCCCTATGCTAAACCATCGGGTCTGGGGAAGACATTTAAGCAGGGAGCAAGCTGGCAGAGATTTGCCATAGCCACAGTTACAACGACTGCAATAGCCATAGGCCTGGCTTGGCTCGCCGATATCGCCTACTTTTATCTGATAGGTCCAGCTATAATGCTTGCTGTCTGGGTCATAGTTTTAATAATGGCAGAGTATTTCAAACGAAAGTTTTCCGGCCTTACTGGCGACACCTACGGGGCTATCAATGAAGTGGCTGAGGTTGGTGTGCTCATCCTTATTTGCCTTTTGGCCTATAACCACTGGCTTGTTTGGCCTAGTTAGGAGAGAGATTTGTCCAGATTGCTTTTGGTGAGGCACGGCATAACCGAATTCAATAGCTCTCGCCGGTTTGCCGGATATAGCGATGTCGAGTTAAATGATGAAGGTCTCAGGCAGGTTGAAAAATTGCGTGACCGCCTGGCAAAGGAAAAGATTGACGCTATCTATTGCAGCGATTTAAAACGAGCTGTGGCGACGGCTGAAATTATCGCTTCCGGGCGTAACTTGGAGATAGTGCGTTGCCCTGAGCTGAGGGAGATTAACTACGGTGATGCGGAGGGTTTGACCTTTGAGGAGATTGGGCATCGTTACCCCAAGCTGGCTGAAGCGATTACCAACTTCACTCTGGAAATAAGCTTTCCCGGCGGGGAAAGTTTTAGGGGGTTTATCGCCCGGACGAGAAAGTTTCTGGACAGACTGAATAAGCACCCAGTGGAGCAAACGATACTCATTGTTTCTCATGGCGGTCCGTTAAGGGTGCTGGTATGCGATTTACTGGGTATAGACCAGAGCCACTGGCGGCAACTCCGTTGTGATAATGCTTCGCTGAGTATAGTGGAAACATACCCTCAAAGAGTGGTCCTAAGCCTGTTAAACGATACCTCTCATCTGAGAGACGAAGTTTAGAGATTAGCATGCAGTTAGAGATTAGCATGCAGAAGGTTTTTACCTCGTGGAGCGGGGGAAAGATAGCTGCTTTGCCTGCTATCGGGCGATGCAAAATGGCTTGGAAGTCTGCTATCTGGTAAATATGATGGATGAAGATGGCAAATGGTCTTGGGTTCACCGGCTTTCTGCCGGGTTGCTGGAACAACTCTTTAAACAGAGGATAGAAATTCTCGAAACCGACCATAAATTCAACAACGGCTACTGGTTTTTAGAGATTTCAAAGAGCGCGTTAAGAACTAAGTGATAATGTTGAATTCTACTTAGGGGTGTTTAAGAGGGGCGAAGCCCGAAACTAGCAGGAAGAGTTTGAGAGGGCTAACACCCTCTCAAAAAACCCTTCCCCCTCTCCTTTGAAGGAGAGGGGGATTAAGGGGGTGAGGTTGAAAACCATTCTGATAACTGGTGGTGCTCGTAGCGGCAAGAGCCGTTTTGCTCAGGAGCTTGCCTTAAAGTCAGGCAGAGCGGTACTATTTGTGGCTACCGCCGAGGCTGGGGACGAGGAAATGCAGGGGCGCATTGAGGAGCACCAGAGGAAAAGACCATCGTCCTGGAATACCCTTGAGGCTACCACCCATTTAGGTAAGGAGATTCTTAAAAAAGTCAGCGGGGCTCAGGTGGTAATCGTGGACTGTATTACGCTACTGGTTAGTAATATTTTTAATCAATTTGCTGACCAAACTGGTGAGCAAATAGATGCCTCACTTGTCGAGAAAGAGGTTACCAGAGAGATAGACGAGCTAATAGATTGCATTAAGCGCCTTGATGCCAGCTTCATTATCGTGACTAATGAGGTTGGGATGGGTCTGGTACCGGCTAACAGGATAGGCAGGCTGTATCGCGATTTGCTGGGCAAGGCAAACCAGCTCCTTCAAGAGCAAGCTGATGAGGTCTACCTGATGGTCGCTGGACTGCCAGTTAGAATAAAACCGCCTAGGCATTCCCGAAAACAAATCGGCTAGTTCTTTGCTCTCGTTATCCCTGCCGTGATAAACTGTGGATAAACTATAGTGTCTAGAGGTAATTGATGGCTCTATTCATCACCTTTGAGGGGGGAGAGGGGAGCGGCAAGAGTGTCCAGGCCAGAGCACTGTACCGCAGGCTATCTAAGCTGGCTATTCCAGCACTCCTGACCCACGAACCGGGTGGTACATCCCTCAGCAGGAAGCTCGCTCGCTGGCTAAAGTGGTCTCAGGATACAGGTATATCACCATTGACCGAGCTACTAATGTTTAATGCTTCCCGTGCCCAGTTGGTTGAAGAGGTCATCCAGCCCAATCTGAAAAGCGGGAAGGTGGTCATCTGCGACCGCTACGCCGACTCTACTACTGCCTATCAAAGCTATGGGCGGGGACTGAGTTTGGAGACGGTTAAGGCGATTAATAATATTGCCACTCAGGAGCTCAAACCCAACCTGACGGTTCTGCTGGACATACCAGCCAGGGCAGGTCTTTCCCGCAAAAGAGCCAAAAGGCAAGACCGCTTTGAGCAGGAAGGCTTGGCTTTTCACCAGAGGGTGCGGGAGGGTTATCTCAAGATGGCGGCTGAGGAACCGGAGCGCTGGCTGGTGGTGGATGCCAGCCAGTCAAAAGCGAAGATAAGGGAGATTATCTGGCAAAGGGTAAGCCAGTTGCTCTCCAGCCATGGGCACTGAATAGAGATGCGCCTCACAATAACCAAATGAGATTTTTATCAACTTCCCCCTTTATCCTCCTCTCCTTAGAAAGGAGAGGAGGATAGGTTATGGACTATGGACAGGAGGTTTACCTTGACAAGCTCGGCGTGTGGAGGGTGTAGCCGTTTTCATCTTCGGGGAAGATGTCTTTGAGGAGGAGGGTGCGGCCGGTTTGAATGGCGGTGAAGCCATATTTACTGCGGATGCGGTCAATAGCTTTGTTCAGCCGGGCTTGTCTCTGAGCCTCTGAGTCCAGCAAGGCTAACTGCCCGCCCGACTCGACCAGGCTCGATACTCCAATACCAATGAGACGGACCGGTTGCTTTTCCAGAGAGAGCGCCTTCTCCAGCAGTCCGGCTCCGGTATCAAATATCGCCTTGTCATTATCAATGGGGTGCGGCAGGGTGTGACTGCGGGTAATGGTGGTGAAATCGGCGTATCTTAGCTTCAGGGTTATGCACCTTGCCTGCTTGCCTTGACCTCGTAAATCAGCTCCAACCCTCTCACCAAGGTAGCGTAGCGTGGCTTTTAGCAAGGAGCGGTTTCGGGTATCCTTGGCAAAAGTGGTCTCCCGGCTGATGGATTTGACGGCACCCGGAGGTTCTACTTTTCTATCGTCGATGCCGTTGGCGAAGCGATGCAGAACCTCACCAAACACACCAAAATGGCTCTTGAGGACGCTTAACGGCGTAACAGATAACTCACCTATTGTAGTGATGCCCAAGCCCTTTAATATCTTCTCAGTCTTTTTACCAACCCACGGCAGTTTGGCTACCGGCAAAGGCGCCAGAAAGGAACGCTCCTCTCCCCTGGCTACCTCTATCAAGCCATCTGGCTTGGACAACTCCGAAGCAACCTTGGCGACTACCTTGCCGCTGGCAATACCTACTGAGGCGCAGAGCCCCAGTTCGTCTTTAATCCGTTGCTTTATCCTTACCGCCATCTGATGAATGGAGCCATGAATAGACTCAAAGCCGGTCACATCCAGATATGCTTCGTCAAGGCTGACCGGCTCAAGAAAGGGCGAAAAATCAGCCAGGATAGCCATAAATTTTTGTGAGGCATCCCGGTATCTGGAAAAGTTGCCCTCGATGAAGATAGCCTGCGGGCAGAGACGGCTGGCAGTTTTCAGGGGCATCGCCGAGTGGACACCATAAGCCCGTGCCTCGTAAGAAGCGGCGGCAACTACTCCCCTTTCCCCAGCCCTGCCCCCGACCACCACCGGCTTACCCCGAAGCTCGGGGTTCAGCACCTGCTCCACCGAGACAAAGAAAGCGTCAAGGTCAATGTGCATAATGGTGCGGTCTGCCATATGCCTACTTCTCCACCCTCACCCACAGTCTTTCTCCGTCAGTGATGAAATCTATTGTACCATTTTTATCGGTGCGGTAGATATTTTCCTGGCCTAATTTCTCTTCAAGCCTGTCCATCACCTCACCACTGGGGTGCCCGAAGGGGTTGCCCTGCCCCACCGAGATAACAGCCAGCCGGGGATTGACCACCGCCAGGAATTCTTTACTAGTAGATGTCGCTGAGCCATGATGAGCAACCTTGAGCACCGTGCTGGTCAAATTAGCCCGGCGGGCAATAAGCTCAAATTCTGCCTCCCGCATTATATCCGCTGTAAACAGAAAGCTCACCCTTCCCATCTTTAGGCGCAACACCACGCCATTATTGTCTACATCGGACTCGGTGCCAGTTAAAAGGGGTTTGGGGGGATTGAGTACCTCCAGTGTTACCCCGGAGCTAAAATCAATCTCTTGTCCTGACTGGGCTAGCGTGTACTCAATATCCTGTTCTCTAAGTAACCCGAGCCACTCATCATACAGAGGAGACTCATATTCCAAATCAGGGTAGAGTACTTGCTCTACTCGATATCTATTTAGAACTTCTACCAAGCCGGTAACATGGTCAATGTGGGGATGAGTTAATACTACCAGGTCTATGGTCCTATCCCAGAAGGGCATTGCCTTACCCAGTGCTAGGACGACTGCCTGGGGGCTTGGCCCGCCATCAACCAGAATCTGCTGACTGCCCCTTTGAATCAGAATAGCATCCCCCTGCCCTACATCAAGAAAGCTGATATGAAGGTTGTCATCTGGCAGGGTGGCAACAGTAACCGAGACCAGAATAGCCACCACCAGTAATGGTGTGACGACCCATTTCTTGGGCATTCGGGAAAATAGACTGGAGGATTTATCTATTCCTGATTTGAGCCAGTCCGTAACTTTAGCCATCCTATCCTTATTGCTACAGAGCCAGATAAATAGCATCAGGGCTGAATAGTAAACCCAGATTATAATTGTATCAACCTGGATTCCCTCAATAAAGGGAATCGCGGCAAAGACTTTGACCACCAGTAACAGATATGACAGGAAAAACCAGGCACACCAGCCTATGCCCCAGGCGACAGGCAGAGCGATAAGCCCCAGAACTCCGGCCAGAGCCCCGGTAACAATAATACCAGGCAGGACTGGCAGGGCAAAGAAGGTAGCCACGGGAGCAGCCCACGAAATGATGTGAAAATAGTAAGCAATGAGTGGCCACACGGCTAGGGTCGCCCCCAGGCTTACACTGAAGTTGTCGATAATGAGGTTGGCTATAGATACTGCAATCCCGCCTTCCCCCAGTGTGGCGCCAACTGTTTTTCTGCCTGCCGACTGTATCAATGGGTAGACGAAGATTAGACCAGCCGTAGCTACAAAGCTCATCTGGAAGGAGGCGTCCCACAGAACCCGGGGGCTGATGCCTACCATTACCGCAGCGGCAAAAGCTAGAGCCGTAATGGCACTGCGCTGTCTGCCTAGGAGCTCGGCAGCGAGGAATAGGCTGGCCATAATTGCCCCTCGAACTACTGGTGGATGCACCCCGGTGAGTAAGACATAAAACCAGATTATGCTTAATGACAGCCAAATGTACAGGTAGTGCCTTTTGCCCAAGAGCCAGATGAAGAGGCTAAGTAGCATACCAGCTACAATACTGAGGTTCTGACCTGAGATAGCTAGAATGTGAGCCGTACCCGTGTTAATGAAATCGGTCTTGACAGAGGAGGGGATATTACCCCGAATGCCTAGAACGATGCCCTGAGCCAGAGATGCCTGTGGCTCGGGCAAAACTTCAGCTATCGTCCGGGAGAGATGGTTTCTCAATGAGTAGACCCACTCCGGCTGGAGATAACCCTCATCATTAGTGGGCAGGGTTGGCGGGGAGTAGAAAGCCCCACCCAGAAGGGTAAAGAGGCAGAGACTGGTCAGGATGAGCAGTTTCCGGTGTTGACGGGCAAAGAAAAACAGGGGGAGAGGAGCGAGCCCGATAGAAATGAGGGCTGGGGGAAGATTGAATTTCGAACCCAGAAAGATACCAGCTAGCCAGGCACAGCTCAGATAGATGAGTGCCACCGTTTTTATCCTTAAATGTTAATCGGCTACAGTAATCAGGTTTTTAATCCGCTCGTAGGTCTTAGACCCTATACCAGCTACCTTAAGCAGGTCGTTAGTATTGCGGAACCACCCGTTCTGCTGGCGGTAGTCAACAATGCGCTGGGCGAGGACTTCGCCAATCCCGGGCAGGACCTTAAGTAGCCATACTTCAGCCCGGTTGATGTCAATCTTTTGCGGTTCTAACCTCCCTGCTTCAGGGATATATAGTTTCAGTCCGCTCAGGTTGGCACTGTTGCTGGTGCCGCCGGCGGCTTGAATAAGCGCTTCTAGGCTGTCCCTGCCGGTAAAGGCATAGCAGCCGGGAGCATTGACCGCGCCAACAATGTATATCGTTCCCTGCCACTCCTCAGCCCGGGGTAGAGAAATCTCTACTTGTCGGCTCGGGCTGTATCTTGACCAGATGACTATGCCACCGATAATAGTGACAGCTATCAGGAAGATAACAGTCAGTGTCCAGAATCTGTTAAGCATATTTGCTGGCATAAAAGACCTCCAAGTGTTCACTGCCCAATATGAGCCACTGTGTTTGTCATTTGGCTAACTAAGACTCACAGTATAACAAAGAAAGCGTCTAGTCAAACACTTAACTTTAGATTGTTTTTCTACCTCACCCCCTTTAAGCACCCAGAAAAATCTAAGATTTTTCTGGGAACCCCCCTTAATCCCCCCTCCCTAAGGAGAGGGGGAGGAGTTTGTAAGGGGGGACGGGGTGCCTCAGGGGGATGGGTTAGTTAATAGATAGTCTCTAAGGGAGCAGCGGAAGCAAAAAGGTTAAGCTTGGAGCGGAATAACAGGATTAGAGGGGTGTTTTAGGGGCCGCTTAAGGCGGCTCGTAAGGCTTCTTCTGACTCAGGAGTGGTAAGGGCTATTATCCGGTCCCCTGCCCGAAGGAGGGTATTGAGTGGAGGTATCCGCTCTCCACCCTCCTCCCGAATAACCAGGAGCGGTCTGCTTCCTGGCGGAAGTGAGAGCTCCCCTATTGACCTGCCCACAGCAGTTGATTCAGGAGGAATCTTTATTTCTACAATTTCCAGTCCGCTATCTTCAATAACTAATAGGTGCGTCAGGGGATGAGTGGGCACTTTTTCCTCAATATGTTCGAGAGTAACAGTGGTGCTGCTTACGGTAACATCCACGCCCAGCTTCTTAAAGAGCGTGGCATTTCGTGGGTTTCTAATCCGGGCTATGGTGCGGGGCACATTAAACCTGTGCTTGGCTACCTGGCAGGCAACCAGATTATCCTCGTCATTACCGGTTACGGCAACAAGCATGTCAGCCCGCTCGGTACCTACTTCAGCCAGGGTAACCACTTCACAGCCATCACCACGGAGGCAGATACTGCCCAGCTCATCGTTAATGGACTCGCAGATACGGGCATCCTTTTCCACTATCACTACCTCGTGCCCCTCCTCCAGCAGAGCTTTGGCTAGATAGTAACCTACCCTGCCCCCACCAATAATTATAATGTACATTGTTCGACCTTAGCCTTCCAGTTTCTCTCTCAGCATCTGAGCAAACACCGTAGTTGGGCTAATAGTTTCCAGCCCTAGAGTGCTGTATAACTCCTGGCGCAGGGGGTCATAAATACGGCAGATGACTCTGGGCACATTGAAGATATGCTTGGCAATTTGAGATGCCATGACATTGCGGTTGTCTCCCTGAGTTAGGGCAAAGAAGGCATCGGCTTCCTCTATGCCTGCCCTTTTGAGCGTTTCCTCGTCGATACCGTCCCCTACCAGGGCAGTACCCTTGAACTCGGGTGGCAGCCGGCGAAAGCTATAGGCATCAATGTCCAGAATGGTAACCTGATGCCCGTCAGCATCCAGAAGTCCAGCCAGCCGAGCACCCACTCGCCCACAACCCATAATTACTACTTTCATAGCCACCTCAGTTACCCTTTGTACTGATGGTACAGTATAACACAGCAGGGAGCATTTTTGAGCACATAAGGCGCTACACTACCCAGGCTAAACTGCCCAAAGCGTCTCTTGTACTCAACACCCATTAAGATTAGGTCAACCTCACGCTCTACGGCTTCGTCAACAATGGTTGGACCTGCCTCACGGGCTTGAAGGAGGTCAGTCTCTAATTCGTATTCCTCTTCCTCAGCGATGCTCTCGGCATGGTCAAGTACATCTTCAGCCCTCCGGATTTCGGAGTCAATTTGGGCATCTAATGGCAGGGAGCGTCTTAGGGTAATGACATAAACTGCCCAGATTTTACTCTTATCCTTCTTAGCCAGCTGGCAGGCTAACCGAATTGCCTCGTCATCGACCTTAGCGCCAGCTACTGGCACCAGAATCTTCTTAAACACCGCCAATTCCTACTTCTATTCACGATAAGCAAGAGCTATTATAATTCTCTTATTAGAAATCTACAATACCCTTGGCTGAAGGCAACCTTTGACAATCAGAACCCACAGGGATAAAATTCCTTGATTGTGCCGTTAAGGAGTTCCTTAGAAAACTTGGGGTAAGGGGGAATGATTATGAAGTCCGATAGAAAAATGAACCCCCTCTCTACCGGGGTCGTGCCCCGGTTCGATGCAGTCTTATGTACAGCCGGGGG
>DAOUCV010000039.1:0-2641 GCA_034432095.1 Dehalococcoidales bacterium | reverse complement strand
TTCCCAAGAGTTCACTTTTGAATCGTAAGCGAGTTCACTTTTCAAAAATTCCTAACACTTTATTATCTCATAGCTGGCCAGCACTATCTGGAGAAGGAAACCGGTCCCCTCAACGCCGGCTGTATCTGGGTGCAGCTTCCGTAGAAGCTCACGGTACCTTGTCTTTATCTCGTCATCACTCGCTGACCTGTCTAGCCCCAGGGCGGCGTACGGGTCAAAGTCTGCCTTCCCGGCTATAATCCCCTGGAGCCGGGCAAAGTCAATGCCCACTCCCTTCATGAGCGCAGCAAGCTGGTCGCTGACCAGTCCCTGCATCTCTTCGTGGATAACGCTCAAGACCCTTCGATACATCTGTGATATTCTGTCCTGACTCAATTCTATCCTCCAGCTTACCACCACAGATGCCCCACTATCAGGCCGGCGGCAAAACCAATAAGTATCTGCCACCAGTTCTGCTTAGTCTTCAGGGCCAGGAATACCCCACCCAGCAGAAAGAGGAGCAGGTATAACAGAGGCTCGCGCCTTGCGTCCTCGCGGACTATTTCCGTCCACGGCTTGCCCCCGAGCCGGCGCCAGAGCTTCTCATACAGCCTTTCCAGCATCTACTTCTACTCCCTGCGGTTTGTTGCCCCCAGCGAGATTCCATTTCCTGTGCCTGAGTTCGCTCAGGCCAGAGGCATAGTCCGAATACCGATACTCGTCGAGCCACGGACGCTGGCAAATGGTGTCCCAGTAGGCGGTGCACTCGGCTGCTACCAAGCAGTGCCCACAGTCAATCCCATCATTGGAGCATTCCTCCAGCTCTTTAAGCAGAAGGTCAATGAATAAGTTAGAGTATGGCAAAACCCTTTCCATCACTGTCTCCTTTCCGTCTCCCGGCAGACAAGGACTGGTGGAGAGACCGCTTTTTCAACGCCCAAAAAATAGGCATGAACTGGACGTATATAACGGGTCCCCAATCATTTTCATCAGCCCACCGACTATCCCTTGCAAAATCCAATAAATTTAGTGAGTTTTTGCGCTAACATGGCTATTCCAGCGGGCACCCGCCAGCCGCTTAGCCCGCTCCTGCCTTACCTTCTCGGGCAACTTGAGCGGCACTCTTGGCGGTCTAATCAGCTTCTTTGGCAGCTGGTACTCTTTGCCGCCATATGCGTTGTCCATCACCGGCTTAAGCCCCAACCTCTGCTCCAGGTGCTTTTGCCATGTCTTTTCATAGGTGAAGATATAGGCGATGCTTTCCTCTTTGTTGAAGTTGATAATCGTTTCCTGCTCGTAGGCTGACAAACTCCGTCTCTGCTTTTCTTTAACTTCGGTGGTCATTTCTCACTCCCTCTCCCAGGGCTCCTTGTAGGCTAGCCCGACAAACTCAAAAACGTCTTTCTCTGAGCGACATACCAGTTGACCCTCTGGTGTAGAGAAGCCTTGACCATAGGCTTTGAGGTGCCAGCCTTTCCTTATCGCCGCCACGGCAATCTGTTTATTGGTCTTCCTTCCGCCGGTCCTGACCACCAGGGCAACCCGCCAGCACTCTTCATTGGTGCTGAAAATGTCGACGCCCATGCCACTAGGTAGGTGCACCATGAGCTTGTTCTTCGCTCCATAAACCCGGCGGCCAAGCTTATTCAGACGGAAATCCAATCGTCCCTGGGCGACCAGAGCTTTAATCATTTCATCCAGCTGGTCACTGCCACCAACAAACCGCGGTATGCAAAGGAGTTCTATATCGCCAACCTCTGACTTTTGTCGCCTGATGCTGCCGGCAATGACGATTCGCTCACAGGCAGGTGTCAACCAGTAGACTATCTCCCTGGCTATTGCTTTGGCTTTCTCAAGCTCCATCCTCTTCCGGCTAGTCATGCGTCACCTGCGTCGCTAATGCGTCACCTGCGTCGCTAATGCGTCAGGTCGACGAAGTGTTAAAGTACTATAATCTCCGTGCCCAAGGGGTATAGGGAGATAAATATGACACTGGCTTCTTTGACCGGAAGATGCCAGGATACATATTTCATAGTAGACCTCAAGTTAAGGGAGGAACCTCTATGCCCTTAAACCTTGGTTTTGTAGCTTCATCAATAACCATGTCTGAAAGAAGTTCTGATGTATGTCTCAACGCTTCGATTTGAGTGCGGCTTGTTATATTATCGATTAAGGCAATATCAAGCCAAGCTATTAATTCCCAGAGGGAACCATTCGCGATTGCAAGGAAATTGCGCTGGCTCCTATCTGTATATCGTGCCTCATATCTTCCATAGCCTTCTGCAATGTTTGCTACCACCGAGGCTGCTGCTCTCATTAACTGGGAATAGTGCACCCATGTGTCTGGAATGTGTAGGTTCATTATTTCCTTATATAGGTCCAGGGCCTTTTGGTATATTGTGATTTCATCAAGTTTCATGGTTACCCCTCCAGTTCTCTCTCAAAGGTAAGACCCCACTTGTCTCCAATTTTCACAACCTTTCCCTTAGCCTTGAGTCGCCTGAGTGCCGAATCAGCAGCATTTCGGGATATCTGCAGGTTCTCCGTTATCTCTCTCAATGACATGGCACCGTGTTTTAAGAGCTCCTCTATCTGCATCTGGGTGCTGAGGCCGACGAGAAATTCACTAATTGTCCGCGGCCTAGCCGGTGACACCCTGATG
>DAOUCV010000038.1:0-7870 GCA_034432095.1 Dehalococcoidales bacterium | reverse complement strand
GACCTGCTTTACCCCAAAATTGACCCGAGGGTAAGCTATGCACATTGACCTCAAGAAAGAAATCAAAGAGAGTAACTCCGGTCGGATAGGTATAGCTGTCCTCCTGCTGGTAATAGTCCTGGCGATGCTGGCGCCAGCCATAGGGCGCTTTGACCCTATCCAGCAGTCCGCCGCGACACTTCTTTCCCCTTCTCAAAACCACTGGCTGGGCACCAATCACGTGGGGCAGGATATCTTTAGCCAGCTCCTCTATGGCGCCAGGACATCTTTACTCGTGGGATTCGGCGTCGGCATTTTAGGCCTGCTCTTTAGTATTCTGTTTGGCGTCTCGGCTGCCCTCATCGGCGGGGTTTTCGACGGCGTTGTAATGAGGATAGTCGATGCTTTCCTTATCATCCCCACGGTGATAGTGGTCATCCTAGTAGCGGCTTATGTCAAGCCGAGCCTGCTTCTCCTCATCCTTCTTCTTTCGGTATTGAGCTGGCCTGGCGGTGCCAGGGTGATCCGGGCGCAGACGCTTTCCCTGAGGGGGAGCGGACATATCAGTGCCGCCCGGACATTCGGCGCGGGTCAGTTATACATCGCCTGGCGGCACATCCTGCCCGATTTGATGCCGATATTACTTGTTGAATTTATCTATGGGGTGCGCCGGGCCGTCTTCATGGAAGCGGGTCTGGCCTTTCTGGGGATTGGCGACCCAATGGCGGTAAGCTGGGGGACGATGATGCACGACGCCCTCCACTTCAGCTACCTGGACGTCTGGCGCTGGTGGCTCGTCCCCGCCGGCGTGGCACTATCGTTGACTATCATCGGGTTGACCTTCCTCAGCCATGCCGCTGAAGTGGTGCTTGACCCGAGACTAAGAGGTGGAGCCGTTGCTTGAGATTAAAAACCTGCGGGTCAGCTACGGAAACGATATTATCCTGGATGGGATAGACCTCAATCTATCCCGCGGTGAAACGCTGGCCATTATCGGCGAATCGGGCACGGGCAAGACTACCCTGGGCATGAGCATTATGCGCCTGACCGGGGACGGGGTCCAGGGAAGCATCAACTTTGCTGGGGAAGAACTGCTGACCCTATCTGAAGAGGAGATGCGGAAGATACGCTGGAACCGCATAGCTATGGTTTTCCAGAACGTAGATAATGTGCTGAACCCGGTGCACACCGTTTTAGAGCAAGTCGCCGAGCCGATGGTTGAGCACAGGCTAAGAAGCAAAGACAAGGCTAGAGAAAGAGCCAGGCATTTGCTGGCGAAGGTCGGCCTTCCCTCAGGCCGTCTTTCAGCTTATCCCCATCAACTCAGTGGCGGCGAGCAACAGAGGGTCTTGCTGGCCATGGCTCTAGCCACCGACCCAGAGCTTTTGATTCTGGATGAGCCCCTCTCTTCCCTTGATGTCGCCGCCAGAAGCGAGCTTGCCGATTTGCTCAGGAAGGACAACGTGCAGCGCGCCCGGCTTTTGGTAACACATGACTTAGATACTGCCGCCAAACTGGCAGATAGAATTGCCGTACTTTACGGCGGTAAAATTGTGGAGATAGGCGGTACCGATGACGTCCTGCAACGTCCCAGGCACCCTTTTACCAGGGCACTAATACGGGCTTATCCGAATATGACGACGGTCAAGGACCTGCAGGGAATCAAGGGCAGGATGACCCGCCCTGTTAGCGGCTGCCCGTTCCATCCGCGCTGCACACAGGTGATAGATATCTGCCGGGAGAAGCCTCCCGAACTTGTCTGGAACCAGGGACGGGCCATCGCCTGCCACCGCGGTGGTATTGCTACCATCTTATCGGTAAAAAACCTGTCAAAGTCCTTTGGCAGACTGAAAGCGGTGGATTCGGTAAACCTCCATATAGACGCGGGGGAGACGCTGGCGCTGGTGGGACAGAGCGGCTCGGGGAAGACAACACTGGCAAAGACGATTATCGGCCTCCACCAGCCATCGGGAGGAGAGGTTTTCTTTGACGGGACACAGGTAGTAAATAGGGATAAGGGTTTTTACCGTAAGGTGCAGATGATATTTCAGAACCCCGGGGAATCATTGAGCCACCGTCTATCGGTGCTGGAGGCGGTGATGGAGCCACTGGAAGTGCAGGGAGTGGGCACCAAGGAGGAGAGGAGGGAAAAGGCAATCGAGGTTATCGGGGAGGTCGAGCTACCACAGACTGAAGACTTCATTCACAAGTATCCCCATCATTTGAGCGGTGGGGAAATGCAGAGGGTGGCCATTGCCCGGGCGCTGGTGCTTGACCCGGTTCTACTTATTGCCGATGAACCGACGGCATTCCTTGACGCCAGTATTGAGGCCAAGATTCTGAAGCTCCTGCTCAATCTTCAGGAACACCGGGGGCTCAGTATGCTTTACATCACCCACAATATCGCCGTAGCCAGAAAAGTGAGTGACAGAATCGCCGTCATGCTCAACGGCCGGATCATTGAGGAAGGGCCTACAAACCAGATAATAGCCGCCCCAAAGCAAGCCTATACCAGAAGCTTGCTCGATGCAGCTTCGTCTTTACATCGGTTTGAAACTCGCGGTATCAAGTGAAACGCTACCTTTCACTGTAGCTATGAAAATCAACTCGGACTTCTTTTTTACTCTTCACCTGTTACGGGCGACTCCTCCCGCAAAAACCAGGATATCAAAAAGCTGGCAATCTTCCCAGCATAGATAACACTCTTTGTTAACAAGAATTAACCTCAATTCCTCCAGCGTACTAGCTCTCTTTGCATCGCTAAATCGGTTCAATAATGGTCTTCCCCTTTGGATTAGCCACAACTTCACCGATGACGGCAGCCTTCACCGCCCCGGCCTCGTGCAGCCTATCCAGCATGTTCTGTGCCTTATCCGGCGGCACCGAGATAAGCAGACCTCCCGAGGTCTGGGGGTCAAAGAGAATATCCCGGCGGAACTGGCTGACATCAGATTTGAATTGCACGAAGTCCTTGCGGAAATCACGGTTGCGGTAGAGACCACCCGGAATCATGCCCATTGCCGCCAGCTCTTCAGCTTCCGGGAAGACCGGCACCGCCCCGGCATAGATGACCATGCCGACATCGGTATTTTCAACCATCTCAGCGACATGGCCCAGCAGACCAAAGCCGGTAATGTCGGTGCAGGCATTCGCTCCAATCTCCTGCATTATTTCCGAAGCTTTCCGGTTGAGGGTGGCCATAGATTTGGCAACCGTTTCCGCTGCCTCCCGGCTGGCCATTTCTGCCTTTATCGCGGTATTGATAATGCCGGTACCCAGTGGCTTGGTCAGAATGAGCTTGTCGCCCGGTTTGGCGTTTTCCTTTCGTAGCACCTTCTGAGGGTGGATGGTGCCGGTCACGGCAAGCCCGTACTTCAGTTCCTGGTCATCCACGCTGTGTCCGCCAACCAGCACCACATCCGCCTCCCGTATCTTCTCCAGTCCGCCCAGCAGGATTTCTTTGAGCACCGATATATCCATGGTCTGAATCGGGAAACAGACAATGTTCATGGCGGTCAGGGGTCTACCGCCCATGGCGTAGACATCGCTAAGAGAATTAGCCGCCGCTATCTGGCCAAAGGTGAACGGGTCGTCCACGATGGGGGTGAAAAAGTCCACTGTCTGGACAATGGCCAGCTCTTCGGTCAGTTGATACACGCCGGCATCTTCTACTCTTTCCATCCCTACAATAAGATTTGGATGGGTGGTCAGAGGCAGGTCTGCCAGGGCGTTGTTGAGGTCCGCCGGACCCAGTTTACAGGCTCAGCCGGCACCGCGTACGGTCTGAGTAAGACGCAGCTTTTTATCCTTATCTTCACCCACACCCAGTTATCTTCCCACTAGATTTTTATTATCTTGCCTGACGAGAGCAGGGACTCCACCGTATCGTACATGTTGGTTACCGCGCCAACCTTGAGTTTGTCTTTTAGCTGGTAATATTCCAGGCAGGTACCGCACGAGAATATTTCTACCCCTGCTTTTTCAAGGAGTTTCAGGCTGTCCAAGACCTCTGACCCCTCGGTAGTCAGCTTCACTCCATCATTCAGAAAGAGGATCTTGGCCGGCTTCGGCTCGGCGTCTCACAGTGTGTTCAGGAAGGCTTTCATGAGGATTTCACCGAGCCGCTGGTCGCCGGTCCCCAGCCGGTCAGTAGTAATGAAGATTACGTCCTTACTTTGCCCCGGGGAGAAAGATTTTGCCGCTTTTTCCTTATGAATGTGGATATAGAACAGGCCGTCCTTTTCATCAATGGTAACCTTGCATCCCTGGCTCTCGGCAAAACGCCGCACATTCTGGCATCCCTCCGGCCGTTCGATGATGACGGTAAGTTCCCCCTCTTCTATACCTTCCAGAGCTTTCTTGGTTCTTACCACCGGGAGGGGACAGTTAAGTCCCCTCGCATCAACCTCAATCATCGCTCTTCCCTCCTTCGGTGCAGCAGACATTGCTCCACTGACACAGGTAATCTTTAAAAACAGCCGGAAACTGGGCAACAACTTCCCTTACCTTGGAGGCTGGAGTTACCCTCGCATATTTCCCGGCCATACGGTTAGTCCTGGCAGCAATGATGGCGGCCTCGTGCAGCTCCAGGCCGGCAAAGGCGAAAGCCGAGACCAGGCCCGTGATAGTATCACCAGTACCACCGATAGGTTCGAGCGCCGGTACATCTGGCTCTGTGATGGTAGCCAGGACTTCTCCCTCTTTTATGATGTAGTCTACTGCTCCCTTCACCAGCAGCAGCCTGGCGGCGCCGTGGTTACTATAGGCCGCCTTAGCAAGCTCCGGTGCCCGGCTGATATCGGTCTCGAACAGGTGCCGGTTAATATAGGCGGGATGGGTAGCCTCCGGGTCGGCCAGGAAAGCAATCTCGGTGGCGTCGGGGGTAAAGATGTCGAATTTTTCGGCAAGACCGGCGGCTTTTGCCGAGTACATTGAAGCGGCATCCGCAACCATAATTGGCCTTCTGGCACACGTCTCCACGGCGGCGCACAGCTGTCGTGTCTGGGCCATATCGGGCAGCCAGTAGTGCAACGCCAGCACCGCCGGGGAGAGTTCCTTGACCTGGTCAATCAGATACTGGTATAGTTTACGGCTCCCGTCACCTTTGCCGATGTCACCCACGAGCAGGACCTGCGGGGCTTCCAGGCCGAGATAGCTGGTTGTGGCTAGGGCGGCACTGACCATTGCGCCGGTACCCTGAGTGCAGGGAATCTTTCTTCCACCAACCACAAGGTAATCACCCTCAGAAGTGACTTTATCCAGAGTAAGAGGCATGTCCTTGATGGGTACGGTTCCGGCAATAAGCATCATGTTTTACTACCTCCGGAATGGAGGGCCAGACATTCATCAAGCGCCCTCTCCAGATTTAAAGCGCAGAGGGTGAAGCCCAGGTCTTTCGGCCGCGGTGCCTGGTCAAGACGCTTGTCAACCAGCTCGGCATGAAGATATGGAATATCTGGACAACCGCCACCGGAAACATTGACTATTACCCCGCTGTCCTTTTCATAGGTAATTTTCATATTTCCGGCTTTCACCATGACCCACCTGCCAAAATCGGTCACCTTGACTACCTCAAGCAGCGGCGCCGTTTTTACTCTTATCGGCTCGATGCTGACGTAAGCCATGTCTTTCTCTTTCAGCAGACGTTCAATGCCGGGCTGCTCGATAAGATTTATTTCTACAGCCAAATCGCACCCCTTCCGTAGTTCAGGCGGGGGCGCTACCAGCCTCACCAGGTAACCAGCGGCCTTGAGTATCTTCTCCCCCGCTATCGCCTGAGAGACTTCTTGAAAAAGCACCAGGCCGCCGCCTTCGAATTTCGCTTTTTGATTTCGTCTAAGAATCGCCAAATCACTCGCTCCCTTCTCCGTTCAGACGAATCATTTCTTGAGCACAATCCGCGAGCTGCCATCAGACTTGTCTTCGATGGTCACCGTCCAGCCGGCATTTTTCGCCAAGCGTGAGACGTTTTCCCGTGCCGTGGCGGAGTCTACCAGCACCTCAACCGTTCCTTTCTCAAGTTTATGTATCGCTTGCCGCGTCAGCATCGCCGGCTGCGGGCAGGAAAGCCCTCTCGCATCTACCGTCTTTATCTCACTCATGATAACCTCCTATACCTTTGCCTCTCGCATCGTTAAGCCGATAATGACGCAGACAACTAGTCCTGCAATGACAATAAACGGCCCGAACACACCGGGACCGGCGGGAGAGCTGGCCATGCTGTAAGTGTGAGAAATACCCGCACCAACCAGCATGCCACTGACAAACATGGCGGAGTCGGCGTCGCCTTCACCGGTGAGGAAAAACTGCCTCCCCGGGCAGCCACCCGCCAGAGTAAAGGCAAGACCAGCCAATGCCATGCCAGCAAAGTTCCATAGTTCGTTAGTATGGGCTACCGGCTGCTTTGCGAAACCAGGATGGAACTGCCCCAGTATCAAATTGGTCACAAAAGCGGCTACAATCAGCGCCAGTACGCCATAAAGTAGTCGCAAATCTCGGAGCAAGATAGCATCGCGGACAGCCCCGACCGTGCAGAAGCGGCTCCGCTGCGCCAGAAAACCAATGAATAGTCCTACTACCAGGGAGATAATAAGCGCGGCGTGCTGACTGCCCGGTCCGGTGGTGGAGAAGAAAATGGGTCCCGTCGGATTACCTTCCGCATCGCGCCCGAACTGCGGCTCAACAATCAAAAGAACCAGCAGCACCACCATAATAGCCGGCATGACCCAACCGACTGCTTTCGGCGCCGGGCGGTTCCTGCCCAGGCTATACCCCATACGCAGGAAGACGATGCCCAACCCGATGCCGACAACCAAGCCGAGGATGCCGAAAATGGCAGTCCAGTCCCCTCCAGCGAGGCGCAGATAGGCGCGCCAGGGACAGCCCAAGAAAACTAGAGCACCAAAAACGGCGAACATACCCAGCAGGAAACGCACCAGCGGTGCCGACCCGGTACGCGGCTTGAATTCCTTGAAGGCAAGCGCCGCCGCCAGCGAACCCAGCACGAAGCCGATAATCTCAGGGCGGATATACTGAACGACTCCGGCGCGATGCAGGCCCAGCGCCCCGGCAATGTCACGAGTGAAGCAGACAACGCAGATACCCATATTTCCGGGGTTGCCCCAGAAAACAAGAAGTGGTGCCAGAACACCAACGGAGATACCAGTGATAATCGGTCCCCATCGCGAAGTAAGAAAGCGGGAAATCACGGACATTTAAAGCTCCTTTCGTTATAAATTTCGCCCGCTGGCACGGAGAAACTCATAGCAAAGGAGCTCGCTTTAATCAGGCTGAGTGGTCAGGGAGGCAACGCTATGAACTCTCCATGCAGCAGGATTGTCTTTACTTGTATGTGCTACGCACATGAACGGAAGAAAGAATCACGTGCGGCGATTGAGCACAATCATAGCATCACCTCCTTTCCTGAAAATTGTGGAAAAGTCTTTGTTATAAGCAAAAGAAATCGGGCCTGGAAGTAACTCCATAGCCCGATGTATGTTGACCGAAAGAGAATTAGATGGCTAGAAGAGAGATGTGCCAGACTATCCCGGAAGCGGTTTGTGACCCGACGGGTCAAGTCGTCCGACAAGCATGAATGCAGCAATGCACGCATCATCATGGTATTCCCTGACCGACCTGATTGACCGGATGGTAGGCGGTTCCGCCGCCTTATCGTTCCGGATTCAGGCGCGTGGCTGCATTCTCCTGATGTATAATATCGAAGTCACAATTGGGATTATAGCAAAATTCTGGTATAAAGTCAATCAAGCGTTAAAGTATTCTTACTAATTTTTGAAAGTTGGACAGTTAACGCTTGAAAACTGGACAGTTAATGCTTCAAAACTGGACTGGGGTATTACATCCTTCTGAAAAAAGGAGGATGTATGGACCA
>DAOUCV010000037.1:0-2276 GCA_034432095.1 Dehalococcoidales bacterium | reverse complement strand
TTTTCGATGAAATGGTTAATGCACTGCACGAAAAGATGGAATGTGCAGGGAAACCCTTCATTGAGGGAGTCCGCGATATAATCCATTCTTTATACCGTTACTGGCTAGCTACCATAGCCCAGGCAAGAGTGCCCTGCGCTCAGGCGGGTAATCCGGGAAGTGCTCCCGGTACCACGCGTGGTGTGATCGAGCACGGGGTACAAGATTGGCAGCTGTCCAGGTGGCGAATGCCAGGCCAGGCAGTGACCAGGTTGCCACCGCCCAACCAAGCCAAATGATGGCCTCACCAAAGTAATTAGGGCACGATATCCAGCGGTAAAGCCCACCATGCGGAATCCTGTAACCAGATTCTCCAGGTTGTCGCAGATTGCGGAGAATCTGGTCTGCTTGCCGGTTGATGATGAAGCCGGTAATAAAGAGTACCACTCCGGCGACGAATCGCGGGTCTCCAAGCCATTCGTTGGTGTGGCCACCTGAGAAAGTGAAGAGATAGCGGCCATTGAGATAGCCGTTTACCGTGTTGAACAAAAGTCCAAAGCCAACAATGGTGAGTGGCATTCCCATGCTTTTGCTACGTAGACTAAAGGGGTAGATGAAAGCCCGGTGTATGTAATGTGCCTCCCACAGTCCAAAGAAAACCAGCGTAGTAGCTGTAATGGCATTGCTACCAAGCACGAAGTATATGGCGAACAGTAGCGGTGCCGGTGCTTCCATAATAACCCAGCCCGTCTTACTATTGATGGCAGGACCCCAACCGCTGCGGAAGTGGCGACCATATGGAGCAGCCACAAAGAACAGCGCCAGGAAGACTACCACTGCCAACACAAACCAGCCTATTATGAGGCTGTTGAAGAATGCCTGTTCCTTCATGATTAGTCCGTTGGTAGTCTCAGAGGACGAGCAAGGTGTCCGGTCTCCTCAAACCACCTGAGTGTATCAATGAGAGTTTCCTGAAATGGGCGCGGCTGATAACCAAGTTCTAGGGTCGCTTTTTCGTGACTTATGCTCCGATTGCCACGAAGTGCCTGGAGAGAAACGCTGGTGTAGAGCGGTCGCCTCCCCGCTAGACGGTCAAAGGCAGAGATAACTGGGGCACCGATACGGGCTAGCCACAGCGGACAGACAAAACGAGGTGCTGGTACACCTGTTATCTGTTCAACTAACATAGCCACCTCACGCAGCGATACCCAGTGACCGGAAAGGATGTACTTGGCTCCAGTCGGTGCTCGCTCTTCGGCTCGCATTGCCCCCAGGACAACATCACGGACATCAACCCAGTCAAATCCGCCGTTAACCAGGGCTGGTAGCTTGCCGTTTGCCAGTCTTAGTAGTGCCTCCCCAAAGTGCGATGGCTTGTAGTCATAAGGCCCAATAATCGCCGTTGGACTGACGATAATAGCATCCAACCCCTTTTCTATCCCCTGGCGCACTTCCTTCTCGGCAGCCGCCTTGGAGCGGTCGTAAGGGGGGTAGTGCCGGGATTCCACCAGGGGGAGTGATTCATCGACTGGGATGTCTCCAGACTCCCGTGTCATGGTGTGGATTGAGCTAAAGTGAACAAGGCGGCGTACTCCACAACGTAGGCAAGCCCCAACCACGTTTCGGGTGCCAATGACATTGACCGATTCGAGTAAGGGCCATTCGTCCCTCAAGATGGAGATATGAGCCGCCAGGTGGTAGACTACCTCGGCACCCTCAAAGGCGTTCACCAAGGACCTTAGGTCACAAATATCGCCTTCGACTACTTGAACGTCCAGTCCCGCGATTGCTTGGCGGTCTATATGGACTAGAGTGTCACCGGACACCTAAAAAGGGCCACTTGTGGACGGGTCAAAATCCGCCACCGGTAGGTAAGAAAAGAATAGCTCATTTAGCTCCCCCGGTCAAGGCTTCCTCAGCCTGCTTAGAGCGTAGTTCCCTTCGATTATGCATGCGGTAGCTCCTGCCCTGCAGCCTGATGACCTCGGCATGGTGCAAGAAGCGGTCCAGGATGGCTCCGGCTGCCGCGGTATCTCCCAGCACCTGTCCCCAGTCTTCGAGGGGGCGGTTGGTGGTCATGATGATTGAGCCTTTCTCGTAGCGGCGCACCACGATTTCCAGAAGGTCTTCAGCGGCTGTAGGCGGAAGCCTCTTCGTGCCCAGGTCCTCCAGCACCAGCAGGTCTACTTTGCAAAGGTTCTCAATGAGTTCCTTTCTGGTGCCGGTGGCTTCAGCCTCGGCCATGTCCTCGGCAAGGTCAAAGACGGAGCGGTAGAGAGCAGTATGACCTGCCTGGA
>DAOUCV010000036.1:0-36406 GCA_034432095.1 Dehalococcoidales bacterium | reverse complement strand
GGGCAGATTAAAGCCGGCGCTCCCTGCCGCTCCGAGCGCACGGCTAAGTATAACCGCCTCCTCAAAATAGAAGAAGAGCTGGGGCAAAGGGCTGGCTTCGCCGGCATCGGAGCCTTTCACAACCTGAAGATACAGAAACTGGAAAAATAAACATTTAAGCCCTAGGGAGGTGCTAAATGACAACCAAAATCGGTATTAATGGCTTCGGTCGTATCGGCAGACTAACCTTCAAGGCAATTAACCAGTACCACAAGGGGAAACTGGAGGTAGTTGTCATTAATGACCTTACCGACACCAAGACTAATGCCCACCTACTGAAATGGGACAGTAACTACGGTCGCTATCCCGGTAAAGTAGAAGCTACCGAAGACTCGATAATCGTTGATGGTAAAAAGATAAAGGTGTTTGCCGAGCGCGACCCCGCCCGAATATCCTGGCAGGATTACGGTGCCGACATCGTAATAGAGTCAACCGGACTATTTACCGATGCTATCAAGGCATCAGCCCACCTTAAGGGTGGTGCCAAGAAAGTGATTATATCGGCTCCAGCCCGTAATGAAGATATAACCATCGTCCTCGGCGTCAACGAGGACAGGTATATCCCGTCTAAACACCATATTATTTCTAACGCCTCCTGTACCACCAATTGTATCGCCCCGCTGGTCAAGGTACTGCACCAGAGCTTCGGAATAAACAAGGGATTTATGACCACGATCCACGCCTACACCAATGACCAGAGAATCCTGGATACCGTCCATAAGGACCTGCGGCGGGCTCGAACCGCCGGCCTCAACATTATCCCTACTACTACCGGTGCCACCAGAGCCGTAACTCAAGTCTTCCCCGAACTTAAAGGCAGACTTGACGGGTTGGCTTTCAGGGTGCCTACAGCCACCGTCTCGGTTTGTGACTTTGTCGCTGAGCTGGCTAAAAAGGTTACCAAAGAACAGGTCAACCAGGCTTTCAAGGCAGCGGCGGAAGGGCCTCTATCTGGCATCATGGAATACTGTGAAGAAGAGCTGGTCAGTATGGATTTCAAGGGTAACCCGGCAAGCTGCGTCATTGACGCCTCCAGCACCATGCTCATCGCCGGCGATATGGTCAAGGTAATCGCCTGGTACGATAACGAATGGGGCTATAGCTGCCGTCTGGCTGACCTTGCTGCCTATCTTGCTGGTAAGGGATTATAGCCACCATCACTTAGTCAGGAGATTGTTTGACAGTCTTTAAGCGGATTTGATATTATCGTTCTTGGAGATGAACCGGTAAAAGGAGGGTTATTTTGACTGAGGAAACAACGGCTGAAATTACCGCCAGAGGCAGAACCATAGGACAGGTCAGGTGTATGAACTGTCTGCAAAGGATTAAACCACCAGCCGGGGCCAAATCGGTAAAGTGCCCCAATTGTGGCTATGAGTGGCGCTTATCCTGGCTATGGCCAGACGTGCCCAGGGTAAGAGGACCAGTGTGGGAGGTAAACAAACGACTGGCTGAGGAAGCCGAGGCTGAAGCCAAAGCAAGAAAGGGGAAGAAATAGATTATGGCTCTAAATAGAAAGGTAGCCTATATTGACCTAACTACTGGCGCAATTGAGACAAAACCCATTCCCGTTGAGATGCGAAAGATGTTTCTTGGTGGCCGAGGGCTGGATGCGTATTTGATGTATAACCATATAAAACCGGGAGTTGACCCCCTGGGACCGGATAACGTATGCGTCGTCAGTGCCGGGTTACTGGCTGGTACTTTAGCCTCCGCTACTGCCCGAACCCATGTTGGTGGCAAATCGCCGCTTACCGGGTACTTCGGCAGTTGCAACATGGGTGGTTTCTTTGCCCCGGAGATGGCATTCGCTGGCTTTCACCACCTGGTAATAAAAGGAAAGGCAAAAAAGCCAGTCTATCTTTGGGTTCATAACGGCGAAGTTGAAATAAGGGACGCATCACACATCTGGGGGAAAGATACCAATGAGACCAGGGAAATTATCCGGCAGGAACTAGGGGATAGGGATATAAAGGTACTGGCTATTGGCATCGGCGGTGAAAATCTGGTGAGGTACGCCAATGTTATGACCGGGATAAAGAATTCCGGCGGCAGGACCGGCATGGGTGCTGTTCTCGGCTCCAAACTCTGTAAGGCGGTAGCTGTTCGGGGTACCATGGACATAAAGATAGCGCACCCGGCTGAAGCCCTGGAGTACAATAGAAAGGTGATCACTCAGGCAACATCCTCCAAGGTAAATCGGGAAATGGGCAAGATTGGGACAGGCTTCATCTGGGGAGCAACAAATTCCTGGGGAGGAGTCAGGACCAGAAACTTCCGGGACAACCAGCTTGAGGACTCTGACGAGGTTGAGGCGGAACACCTTGAGGAGCTCGGTTTTGGCATGACTGCCTGCTTCGCCTGCCAGGTTCACTGCCGGGGTAAATATATTATCGCCAGCGGTCCCTACGCCGGGGTTTATGATGAAGGGCCCGAGTATACCTCCATGGGTGCCTTCGCTGCTGAGCCGGGCTGTAAGAACCCCGTCACAATTCAGGTATGCAATCACCTAGTCAACATCTACGGTATCGATACCCTGGAGACAGGTAGCATGATTTCCTGGGCGATGGAACTCTATGAAAATGGCATCCTCACAGACAAGGATACCGATGGCCTGGAACTACGCTTTGGCAACGATGAAGCGCTCATTGAGATGGTGCATCGTATTGCCCACCGGCAGGGCCTGGGGGATATCCTGGCTGAAGGACCACTGAGAGCGGCGGAAAAGATAGGTAAGGACTCGTACAAGTATCTGGTGCAGGTAAAAGGTATGAGTAACCTTAACTCCGATGAGAGGCCAACACCATCCCTGGCTCTTAATGTTGCTGTAGCTAGCAGAGGCTCCGACCACCTCAGGGGGCGACCGGCAATTGACCTCTACGGCCTGCCCGAACCGGTGCTGAGGAAGATATACAGTCAGCCAGTCCCCTATGATGGCCCGCTAACCTCACACTGGCAGGACTATGAGGGGAAAGCATGGATGGTAAGATGGCAGGAGAATTGCTTTGAGGCAGTGGACTCCCTCGGCATATGTAAGTATCACACCATATTCCTTGGACCAAACCACCCGAATTACGACGAATGGTCTAGATTGATTTACCTCAATACCGGATTAGAGATGTCACCACTTGATATCTGGAACGCCGCTGAACGGGCTTATAATCTGGAGAGGCTATTCAACATCAGGGAAGGGATGACCAGAAAGGATGACTGGTTGTCTGACCGATACTATGACGAGCCAACCACTCGGGGCGTACCCGCCGCCCGCGGCAAGACGATAGATAGAGAAAAGTTTAAGAAGATGATAGACGAGTACTACGAATACCATGGCTGGGATGAGAATGGAGTGCCCCGCCCGGAGACCCTGAAGAAGCTGGGTATAGACAAAGAGCCGTCTCACAAGCTCTAGCATCGGTGGACAACTTTAAGGAGGACTACTTAATGGCTAAGGTTCTGGTGATAGACTACGAGAAGTGCACTGGCTGCCGAATATGCGAGCAGGTCTGTTCCGTAAAACATGAAGGCGTGGTTAACCCCGCCCGAAGTCGCATCAAAGTAATCAAGTGGGAGTCAGAGGGACGCTACTTCCCAATGAGCTGTCAACAATGTGAGTCGGCTCCCTGTCAGGCAATATGCCCGGTAAAGGCTATTTCCCGGGACGAGAGCTTAAATAGAGTAGTGGTTGATTACGATACCTGTATTGGCTGCCGGATGTGCGTTGCTATCTGTCCCTTTGGTGCCATGTCATTTGATGCTCTAGCCCAAAAGGTAATAAAGTGCGACTTCTGTGATGGCGACCCCCTCTGTGCTAGTTTCTGCGAAGTGAAAGCCATAAGATATGCGGATGCCAGTGTGCAGGCTATTGATAAGCAGGTAGCAGTGGCAGACAAATTCACCGGGATACTGCAAAAGGCTGCTGCCACCATAGCCACAGTATAAGGCAAAGCTGGCGCGGAAGAAGTGTTATTTGTCGTATCTGTTGTCTCAACAGAAGGCTTATTTTCCCCCTGGTCCGTCGTTTACCGACCTCAAACTGTGAGTGGTGATTTGAAGGGGTGAGCAACCGGTGAGCGTTAAGATAAACATCCCTGACTTCCTGACCCACCTTACTAATGAGCGGGATATGATTGAGACAAACGGGGGTACTGTTGGCGAGTGTCTTAAGCAGTTGGTTGACCGGTTTCCTGAACTCAGGCAGTGGCTGTTTGGGAAAGATGGTAGATTGAAGAACACCGTCGATGTTTATGTTAACATGGAAAGCGCCCACCCGCAGGAACTGGCTAAGCCAGTCAAGGACGGAGATGAGCTTCACATCATAATCGTAATTTCTGGAGGGTAAGCCGACGAAGGCAATAGCAGGAATGGACGTAGAGCAGGCCCGTCCGGCAAGAAGCATTATATATCTAAAGCCCCAAAATGAGTGGGGATGGCAAGTCGCTCTCTACCTTTACCTGGCTGGTATAGGAGCCGGTTCTTTAGCCACCGGCATTCTTATGGAATGGTTAGGGTATGCCCATTATCCTTCAAGGGCGATATTACTATGGGGACCCATTTTGGTTGCCCTCGGTGCTTTATTTCTCGTCTTGAAGCTGGGCATAAAAAGAAGGTTCCTAAATACAGTGCTGAACCCGAAAACTTCCTGGTTATCCCGGGGGTTTTATATCCTCGCAATGTGTATTATCGTAGGGGTAATAATTTTAGCGATTTCCATTCTCCCCCTCCTGAGGATAGATACCGATAAGTGGTCACCCCTTCTGTGGATACTTGACGTTACCGGTTTTATCTTAGCTCTAGCCACAGCCATTTATACCGGGATCCTCATACAAGCCGTCAGGTACGTACCTTTCTGGAACACTCCTCTTCTACCTGCATTGTTTACAGTTTCATCATTATCCACAGGGACAATGGCGACTATCCTGTCGGTGCTGGGATATAGCATTCTAACCCCATCTGAAGGATATCCCGCCCAAATGATGAACACCTTAACTTTAATAGAACAGAGTCTCATCATAATAGAAGCCCTCGTCCTCGCCCTATATCTTTTCTCCAGATATAAGGCGGAAGAGGAGGGAAAGAGTTCGGTACGTCTGTTATTATCAGGCAACCTGAAATTTATGTTCTGGCTCGGCATTATCGTCCCCGGCTTTTTCTTCCCTATTATTCTTGAATTCCTTTATTCACGGTCCCACAATTATCACTTATTGCTTTTCCTAGCCGGAGCCTTCTTATTGATAGGAGGGCTTTTCCTCAGGTTCGGGGTCATTTACGCAGGAATCAAGGAACAACATCCTTTCCAAAAGTTAATTGAGAATCAATATTACCTGAGAACCTTTAAAGAGAACCAAGGACGATTTTTAAGATTTTAATTTGAAGGGCTGTTTGAGAAGGAGTTTCTAGATGCAAGATAAGGTATTGGTCATTGATTACGAGAAATGCACCGGGTGCCGAATGTGCGAACTCGTCTGCTCTGTCTACCACACTGGTGCTGCTAATCCCAGTCGCTCTCGTATCAGAGTAATCAAGTGGGAGAACATTGGGCTTTATCTTCCCCTGACCTGTCAAAATTGTGAAAAGCCCTTCTGTGTAGAGGTATGCCCGACAAAAGCCTGCCATGTTGACCCAGAAATGAATATGGTCCTCATTGATAAGGACAAGTGCATCGGATGCAGAACCTGTATCCTTGCCTGCCCATTTGGGGCACCTCACTTCGATAAGGCTGAGCGTATCACTGTTAAATGTGATTATTGTGGTGGGGAACCTCAGTGCGTTCGTTTCTGTGACGTTGGGGCTATCAAGTTCCTTGATGTTGCTGAAGTAGGTAAGCAAAATCAGTATACCGCCGCCGAAAGGTTCATCAGTGCCCTGCGCAAGTCGCCGGGCAAGTATAGCCCGTTGCCCGACTAATCCAAATTAGAAAAGGCCTTCACTTCCCGATTTCTTTCAGGCACCTGACTGTTCGGCGGCGTATCGCCACCAGAGCTGGCTTACATCTTCTTTATCCGGCAGAGCAGGGCTTTCATCTCGGTATAACCGGTTACCGGGTCACGTGGCTCGAGCTCAGTCAGCAGATTGGCATTAGCCTCAGACCAGCCGTGGGGGATGCTAACTATCCCGGGAGCCAAGTCCTTTGTCGTCTTCGCCCTGAGCGTTATCTGCCCCTTCACTGTCTCCACCATCATCATGTCCCCATCAGCCACGCCGTACCGTTTAGCGGTATCAGGGTTAATCTCAGCTACTGGCTCAGGAGCGGCCTTTCGCAAGACTGGCACATTTCTGAGCTGAGTGTGGGTATATTGTGGAATCCGGGCACCAGTAGTCAGGATTAAAGGGAACTTCTTAAACAATTCTGGGGTACTGAGGGGACTCTTGCTGGGCTCAACATAGACCGGCAGCGGGTCATAGCCATTCTCCGCCAGTGTTTCCGAGTAAATCTCAATCTTACCCGACGGAGTCCTGTAGTTGCCAGCCTGATATTTCTTCTGGGCATAGTAAGCTCCCGCCGGGTGCTCTCTCTCCAGTTGCTCCCTGGTCAAACCGCTTGGCTTCAAGAAGAAATCGATAACCTCCTCTTCAGTATTCCAGGGGAAGAACTCTCCATAGCCCATTCTCCTGCCTATTTCCGTCCAGATTTTCCAGTCAGGCCAGCTTTCCCCGATTGGCTCTATCACCTTTTTGCGTAGCAGGGCATACGGGATACAGGTGGTCACTCCATAAACATAGCCTACGCCGCTCTTCTCCAGGAAAGAGCAGGCCGGAAGCACAATGTCAGCCAGCTCGGCAGTTTCGGTCATAAACAGGTCCATCACCACCATGAAGTCTAACTTCCTCATCGCCTGCCTGACCCGCACGGAATCCGGTAGAGTCAGGGCGGGATTACCGCCATTAACAATTAATGCTTTGATAGGATACGGTCTCCCTTCGAGTACGGCATCGGCAAACAGCATCTCTTGGCCGTATGGGGATATTCTACCCCAGAACCGGCGAAAAAGCGGGTGCTCATCAGCGCCAATCGGCTCACTGATCTCCGTAACCCGGAGGTCACCCAGACGGATAAATGGTATGGAAACCCATCCCCCGGGTATATCTATATTACCAGTCACTATCTGCAAAAGGGCCAGGGCTCGGTTGTTCTGGAAACCGTTGACGTGCTGGTCCAGGGCACAGGTACCGGGAACAATGGATGCCGGTTTATTAGTGGCAAATATGCGGGCAATCCTCTTTATATCCTCAGCCGGGACCCAGGTTATCTTCTCCACCTTTTTTGGCGGGTACTGCTTAACATGTTCCACCAGCCGGTCGAACCCCAGGGTATATTTCTCCACAAACTCTTTGTCATAGAGATTTTCCGATATGATGACGTTCAGCATGCTCAGCGCCAGGGCACAGTCGGTGCCCGGTCTTATCGGGATATGGATCCCCCTTTCCGCCATCGGGATACGCTTGGGGTCAATGACAATCAATTGCGAGATGGTACCATTGTCCAGGGCTTTATAAATCTTAGCCGCCATGGGCATCCTCGAATTGTCCATGTTTTGTCCCCAGACGATAACACACTTGGAGTTCCACGGTTCTTCGATAAGGTAACCACCAAAAGTCATCTGGCGAGCCATAATACGGGAGCGGAAGCAGTTACCTTCTACCGATAGTAAATTTGGCGTGCCATAAACACCACGAAACCTCTGGGCAAAGCCAGCCAGCTCAATGTTCTCCACCCCTATCGAGCCACTGTAGACAGCCAGAGCCTTGGCTCCATACTTTTCCTTGATCTGTTTCAACTCTTCGGCTATGGTGTCTAAGGCTTCGTCCCACGTGATTCTTTTCCAAGCTCCGTCTACTTTTCTCAACGGGTATTTCAGGCGGTCTGGAGAATAGACATAGTCCACCAGCGCCTCAGCCCTTGGGCAGATGACCCCCTCACTTACCGGATTTTCGACCGTGCCTTCTACCTTCACCAGTTTCCCATTCTCAACATAGGCATCTATGCCACAGCTATTGACACACAATATACAGTCGGTTTTGATTACTTTTGGCGCCATACTATATTCTTTCCTCCTCTTAATCTGGCTCATTAATCTCGGTGCTTATCTATTCTTCCAGACCGGGTTCCTTTTCTCCAGGAAGGATTTCAGCCCCTCCTGGCTGTCTTCCGTCTGCCAGGTCCTGATGCCGAGTTCAACCCCCTTCTCCATCGCCTCGTCCCATTCAGTGGCATCAGCACACTGATAGAGAGCATCTCGGCAAAGTTTCACGCCGAGGCTTGTCTTCTCAAGAAACTTTCTGGCTAATTCCTCAGCGGTCTTGTCCAGCTCTTCTTCCGGTACAACCTTGTTTACTAAACCGATTCGTTCTGCCTCTCTGGCGTTTATGTTCTCCCCCAGAAGGATAAGCTCAAAGGCTTTCTTCTCACCCATTATTCTGGGGAAAAGGGCGGCTGCCGCTGGGGCTAGACCACCCAATTTTATCTCCGGCTGACCAAGCGTGGCTTTCTCAGAGGCAATCGCCATATCGCAGCCGGCAACAAGCTCACAGCCACCCCCCAAAGCCGCACCATTCACCACCGCTATACTGGGCTTGCCCAGACTCCGTAAAAGCCGAAACATCCGACCGAACTCTCTTATCGTCTTCGGCATCCGTTCGCCCATATGGTCCCTTACCTCCACCCCGGCGCAGAAAGCCCTGCTCCCACTCCCACGGATGAGCAAAACCTTCGTCTCTTCGTCTCTGGCTAACTCTTCCAGCGCCGTATTGATTTCCCCCAGGGTCTCATAGTTGATGACATTAACCGGCGGTCGGTTAATAGTGAGCTTCGCGATGCCTTCCTTTTTCTCCAGGGTAACATTTTGAAACTCCATATGTCCTCCTCAATTAGCAGAACATCGTTAATGCTAACCCAGACTCCGGCTCCTTGTCAAATTAAACAGGAAGCCCGGGATATCCCGGGCTTCCTATCACTGAAAATGGCTGAGCTTGACTATTTTCCCTTGGGCTTGGGCATAACGGCTTCCATCAACTCATCATCATACTGGTGTCCCTGAGCTAGAAGCTGGCGGTATTTGATGAAATCTATAGTCCGTTGACCAGTCAGGTCTGAGGTGTTGAAAGCATTGAAACCGAGCCAAGCCTCCATATTCATATTGGCAGCCAACCAGTAGTTGGACCAAACCTTGGTGTCATCCCAATAGGATTTCTTCTTCATCCTAATCGACTCAATGGTCATCATCACACAGAGAGGCATTAGGTTGGCTATGGTCCAGACTATTCTATTTACGTAGTCGTCAAGTAGCGACCAGTCGGTTTTAAGACCCTTTAGGGTATCCGTAGCCTGTTTGAGCTCGTCCCCCTTCTTAAATTCACCGTAGACTATTTCACCGTTCTCCACATATCTATCAGTGATAACCCTTGGGTCTCTTACCCATTCCCCTTTGTCGTTCTTCTTGATCGGGACAGCCTTGGTGATTAAGCCCAACCTTTCCATCTTGTAGGCGCTCCAGAGTTCGTTAGAGAAGCAGTTCCACATCGCCAGCTCAGTAGTTGGCAACTGCCACGGTAGAAAGTCCGTGGAGCCACCCGTTGGCGTGGAGCCATGCCTTGTTCCTGCCTGACCGAATTGGGCAGTGTCAGCCGCTACGGTAAGGTCACAGGCTTGACCAATCTCCTGACCGCCAGCAACTCGCATACCATTACACCGACAGATTACCGGAACCTTGCTGTTCAGGATGCTGTCCACCATGCCCGCGAACAGAGCTAAGTAGTCGGCATATTCCTTGGGTCTTCTGGTGTAATACTCGGCATATTCCTTGGTATTGCCACCAGTACAAAATGCCCGGTCGCCGACACTAGTAAATATGGTGGCGACCACGCTCCTGTCCATCGAGGCTTTGTGCATGCCGGCGATGACTCCCTTTACCATTTCCGTGGTGTAAGAACCGTACTGGGCGGGATTGTTGAGGGTGACCCAGGCAGTATAAAGACCTTCAACCACTTTCCCAGTATTGGGGTCAACCAGCGGCTTCTTCTCAAACATGGTGCACGGTGGTTGGGTGCCAAAGTGCTCTTCACCGAAAATCTGATGATTTTTTAATACATTGTCTCTTGGTAACCAATCCAAAGCCATTTCTTATCCTCCTTGTTCGTCTATTTAAGTTAAAAATCAGGGATTAACACTATTCTCTTTGTCAGTCCGCCCTTATGGACTTCTTCAAATGATTCCTTTATCGTGCTCATCGGTCTTGTCTCGATAAAGGGCTCTATCTTTATCTTACCCTCCAGAACCATCTTGAGAACCTCAGGATAGTATTTAGGTAAACAACCCCACGAGCCTAAAATGTCGGCATCAAACGCCATCACCCGGGATAGCTGATATTCGTTCTTCTGCATTCCATAACCGCATATTACCAATGTGAAGCAGTATGATAGTAACTCTAGGGCCAGCCTTTGTCCGTCAAGTGTCCCGCTCCATTCAAAGACCTTCCAGCCGTAGTTAGACGGGATTCCCCTTTCTTTACAGTAGGCTCGAAATTCATCTCTAATAGCCCTGGCATCTTTATCGGCTGTGCTCTGAATAATATGAGTAGCGCCATAGTTCAGGGCTCTCTTCAGTTTCTCCGGGTTGCGGGCAATAGCAATCACCTCTTTAGCCCCTAAGGCAGAACAAACTTGAGTAGCATAGATACCAAGCCCACCAGTAGCCCCAATGACAATGGTTAAATCCCCCGGCTTAACCCTAGCCCTCATGGCAGCTTGATAGGGTGAAGTTGCGGCATCGGCAATCACCGAAAAATACTCCAGGGGTATCCCCTTCTTATCCTTCGGAATTTCGCACAAATCTTGAGAGGGAACCACAATATGACTAGAAAAACCACCATAAATCCCGAAGCTATTCCCGGGCATCTTCTGAGCCAGACAGCGATTGCCTCTGCCAGCGGCGCAAACAGGACAGTTATTGCAGGGCATCACCGCCGGTATAATTACCTCTTTGCCTATCCATGCCTTCTCGCCAGCTATTACCTCACCACTGATTTCATGACCCAGGGTTAATGGTGGCTTACTTACTGTGGGCACCCCATCGTAAAAATATCCCACATCGGTATGGCATATCCCACAGCCAGCAATTTGGACCAATACCTCTCCCGGCTTAATCTCAGGGACATCGATGCTGACTCTAGCCAGCTTTCCTGGCTCTGTCATCTGCCAGGTCTCAATCTTATCAGGAATCTTTGCCATCTTTACCTCCTACTAAAAATCGGTCTCAATAACTTTTGCCCATTATTCCATCTTTATCGTTCACCCCCTATCATCGAATTTTGTAGCATATCAAAAGCGCACAGACGGTAAATTCTATCATATTTTGCCATTAGGTTGTCAATCAGATTTTCTCTTGGTCATTTAAGTAACCCATCCCCCTGAGGCACCCAGAAAAATCTAAGATTTTTCTGGGAACCCGCCTGACCCCCTTCCCTCTTTCTTTTGATATAATGGGTGCGATGGCAACTGAAAATACTATTAAAGTATATAGCCTGGTGGTTGATAAGCCGGGTATTCGCCTTGACAAGTATGTCACTGAGCACTGCCCGGAACTCTCCCGAACACGTACTCAGAAACTCATCGGCGATGGCTATATCAAGGTTAACGGTCATATCGTTAAGGCAGGACTAAAACTCAATATCGGTGATAAGTTAACCATCAACATACCCCCCACACCACCCACCACCTTAACACCCGAGGTAATTCCGCTGAATATCCTCTATGAGGATGATGACCTCTTGGTTATTGACAAGCCAGCCGGGCTGACTGTCCACCCGGCACCGGGACATCCTGCCCACACCCTGGTCAATGCTATTCTCTCTCATTTATCCAGCCTGCCTGATACCGGTGACTGGCAGCGACCGGGAATTGTGCACCGTCTGGACAAAGACACCTCAGGGGTAATGATAGTCGCTAAAAACAACGCCGCTCATTTGAATCTGACAAACCAGTTTAAGGCTCGTTCCATAGTGAAAGTCTATCAGGTGTTAGTTAAAGGACGCCTGACTCCAGCCGACGGCATTATTGAGGCACCGATTGGTCGTCACCCCCGCCACCGGGAGCGCATGGCGGTAGTGGCGGAGAGCCGGGGCAGGGAAGCCCGCACCGAATATCATGTGGTTGATTATATCGGCGATTATACCCTGCTGGAGGTCAGACCCAAGACCGGTCGCACCCACCAGATAAGAGTCCATTTAGCGTCTATTGGTTATCCGGTGGTGGGTGACAAAATCTATGGCGTTAAGTCCCCCCACCTCTCCCGCCAGTTCGTCCACGCTTCTCTCTTGGGCTTTAAATTGCCCTCCACCGGCAGATATGCTGAGTTCACCTCCCCCCTCCCCCAAGATTTATCACAGGCACTAAAAGAGATTAGACAGACTTCCTGACCGTTTGAAACCCTATCCCCTGTTTCTCCTTCCCCTTATCAAAGGGAAGTGGAAAACTAGTTATATAAGAGAGACTTCGCCTCTCTTTAACTCTCCTTGAGCCGAATCGAAGGGATGACCCTCACGACTGAAATCGGGCAGGTAGGTCTCTGACGCGCCCATTTCCTGAAGCCAGCCATTCTCCAGCCCTAGGTCGTTTACCAGGTCGACAACCTCTTGATACTCTGATGGTGAGATTGTCCTTGATAGCAGAGGAAATCGTAAAGCATGGTGGGCGGGGAAGTACTGCGCCATAATACTCACCGTAACTTTTGGGGAGACCTCTTGAACCAGCCAGGTGAGTGAGTCACGGCTGCCCGCCAGTCCGTTAGGCAGTATCAGGTGGCGCACAATTAGCCCTTTCTGTGCCAGTCCAACTTTGTCCAGCACTAAATCTCCGACCTGACGGTACATCTCCTTAATGGCGGCACGGGCATGACCAACATAGTCTTTAACTTTGGAATAGGTTCTTGCCCATTTATTGGAGGCATACCTCAGGTCTGGCAAATAGATGTCTATTATCCCGTCAAGCTCCTTCAAGGACTTAATACCATCATAGCCGCTGGAATTATAGACGAGCGGCAGCCGGAGCCCCATCGGCACTGCCTCCAGCACCGCCCGGACCAGCTGGGGGACAAGGTGGGAGGGGGAAACCAGGTTGATATTGTGGCAGCCCAATTCATCTTGAAGATAGAGCATGCGTTCTGCCAGGGTGTGGTAGTCCATCTCCCTTGATTGCTGTCTTCTCCGGTCCTGGCTGATCTGGTAGTTCTGGCAGTAGACACACCTCATATTGCAGTTGCCAAAGAAGATTGCCCCTGAGCCCCGGCTGCCGGAAATGACTGGTTCCTCACCGTAGTGAGCGCAGACGGCGGAGACAATGGGTAGATAGGCTGAATGGCAGAATCCCCGTTCCCCGGCTAGCCGGTTGACGCCACACTCATGGGGACAGATATCGCAGCAAGCCAGCCTGGACTCTAGCGCCTCAGCCCGCCGCTTTAGTTCGCCGGACCGGTATAAAGCAATATAGCCTGGCTCAAACAACTGGCGATTCGTTTCCATTATGTCACTCGTGCAGTTTGTCCAGCGCGGCTTCAATTCGCTTCAGGCACCGTTCTTTGCCCAGCACTGCCATTGTTTGGAAAAGAGGGGGCGCGGCGGTCAGTCCGGTAACCGCTACCCTTAGCGTGCCGAAGAGCTGACCGGTCTTCAGTCCCAGTTCTATCGCTAGCGGTCTGAGCAGCGCCTCCAGAGAATCAGTGTCAAAAGCTTCCAGTTTTTCCAGTCGTTGTTGCGATACCTCCAGGGCTCTGGTGGCTGATTCCCGGCTCATATCCTTGCCTATCAGCAAATTGGCATCGTAATCAAGCTTGTCAACGAAGAAAAACTGAACCAGGTCAGGCACTTCAGCCAGAGTCCGGGCTCGCTCCTGGATGAGAGGCATAATCTGCCTAATATAGTTGACGGCTAGCGGGCGTTTGATGGCACAAGGCAGACCGTTTTCCAAAAAGGGGAGGGCTCGCTGAGTAAAGTCATCCAGACTCAGGCGGCGAATATATACCCCGTTCATCCAGTCCAGTTTCTGGCGGTTGAATATAGCCGCTGTCTTGCTGACCCTCTCCAGTGAGAAGTTTTCGATGAGTTGCTGTCGGGATAGGATTTCGGTCTTGTCGTCCAGGGACCAGCCAAGTAAAGCCAGGAAGTTCAGCATAGCCTCCGGCAGATAGCCCTGCTTCCGAAACTCGTCAACCGATACCGCTCCGTGTCTTTTACTTAATTTACTACGGTCGGTACCGAGGAGCATGGGCAGGTGGGCAAACTGGGGTAGCTCAAATCCCAGGGCCTGATATAAAAGCACGTGGCAGGGGGTGGTGGAGATAAACTCCTCCCCCCTGATGATATGGCTAATCTCCATCGCGTGGTCGTCAACCACATTGGCCAGGTTATAGGTGGGGTAGCCGTCTGACTTGAGCAGTACCAGGTCCTCAAGGACGGAGTTCTCGAATTTTACCTCGCCCCAGATTAAGTCTTTGAATCTGGTCTGTCCGCTGAGGGGGGTCTTGAAGCGGACTACCGGGGTAATGCCCTCAGCCTCCCTTTGGGCTCGCTCCCTTTCACTCAGGTCGCGGCAGCGGCGGTCGTAGCCCGGGGGCTGTTTTTGTCTTTTCTGCTCGGCCCGCATTTGTTCAAGGCGCTCCGGGGAGCAGTAGCAGTAATAGGCGTTTCCCTGTGAGACGAGGTGCCGGGCGGCTTCCTGATATAACTTCAGGCGTTGAGACTGGACATAGGGAGCATATTTACCGCCAATGTCGGGCCCCTCATCCCAGTCAAGCCCCAGCCACCTGAGGCTGTCAAGGATAGCTTCTACCGCACCCTCGACCTTACGGGCGACATCGGTATCCTCGATGCGGACAATGAAACTGCCACCGTGGTGCCGGGCAAAGAGCCAGGCAAACAGTGCTGTCCTGATATTCCCCACATGGGGATAGCCGGTGGGGCTGGGGGCAAACCGAGTGCGAACTGAACTAGACATCTATGCCTTTCCTTTGATAGCTTGGGATGGGGATAGGGTTAATAAACTACTTCCTCTTTCGCTTGACAAAATGAAAACGGATTTTCTTACCGCTGACCTTATCCTTCTTATTCACATTCTCAATGAAGGTCTTTAAGTCTGGAAGTTTTTTCTCCGCCATCATTAGTCCTTTTCCTGATAGGGTTGAGATTTAACAAGCCATTCTAGCACATATTTGACCATAAGACCAGCTCCAGATTTACCTCCCCTTCCCCTCCTTGAAGACGAGGGCACCGGTGGGACAGACGCTGACGCACTCCCGGAAGTCCGGGGATTTCAATTTCCCAATCGGCTCGTCACCAAAAGTGGTGACCACCCTCTCGAAGCCGCGGTGGGCAAAACCAAGGGTGCCTATACCCCGCTGCTGACCTACCCAGACACACCGGCCACAGAGCACACACTTGTTGGGGTCGTAGGTGAATTCAGGATTACTGTCATCAACAGGCAGTTGGCGCAGAAGTTCCCTTAAGCGTTTTGACCTGAGCTTAACGCCGAGGTGATGAGCTATCTTTTGCAGTTCGCAGGAGCCGTTTGCCAGACAGCGGGCGCAGTCTACCGGGTGGGTAGCCAGTAGCAGCTCGAAACCGGTGCGTGCCAGCCTCAGAGCCTTCGTGCCCCTGGTATTCACCACCATACCTTCACTGACTGGTTCAGTGCAGGCAGTAACCGGTTGCTCTTTGCCCGCTACCTCAACAAAGCACAACCGGCACGATGCCGCTGGCTCCGGTTTGTCCCGGAGGGCACACAGGTTGGGAATATAGATACCGTTGTCCAGCGCTACCCAGAGGAGGTTCTCTCCTTCGGAAGCTCTGATTTTCCTGTTATCAATAACTAAAGATATTTTCTTCATCTCTACTTCATTTTTGCCACCGGCACTTTGCTGGGAGGTGATAGCTTCACGATAGCACTATATTGCGGAGGACAGCTTTTGAGGCAGGTGCCACACTTGACACACTTTTCCTGGTCAATAACCTTGATTCTCTGCTTATTGGGGGATATTGCCTCCACGGTGCAGGTGCCGATACACGCATCGCAAGAGCGCTCACACTTCTCAGGCAAGATATAATAGGCGATAAGCTCCCGGCACATCAGCGCGGGACACCGACCCTCCATAATATGGGCTTCATATTCATCCCTGAAGTAACGCAGGGTGGTCAATATGGGATTGGGGGCGGTCTTGCCCAGACCGCAGAGCGACCCTGCCTTTATATCCTCCGCCAGCTCAGCAAGCAGAGCCAGGTCTTCAAGTTTCCCCTTCCCTATGGTAAAGTCGTTCAAGACTGCCAGCATTTGTTTTGTTCCCAGACGGCAGAAGGTGCACTGGCCACAGGACTCCCTCTGGGTAAACTCAAGGAGATAACGGGCTAGCTCCACCATACAGTCGTCCTCATCAAGCACCACCATCCCCCCCGAACCCATCATCGCCCCGGCATCACTGAGGGACTCGAAATCGATGGGCAGGTCCAGAGCAGACTCAGGCAGGCAGCCGCCGGAGGGACCTCCTATCTGCACTGCTTTAAAACGCTTGCCCCCCGGGATGCCACTGCCAACATCAAAGATAACCTGGCGAAGGGTAGTACCCATCGGAACCTCTACCAGCCCGGTATTAACTATCTCGCCCGCCAGAGCAAAGACCGCTGTGCCTTTACTTTGCTCAGTACCAATACTGGCAAACCATTCCGCCCCGTTCTCAATTATGTGGCGGATACTAGCCAGAGTCTTGACATTATTGATGAGGGTGGGCTTTCCGTAAAAGCCTTTTGTTGCCGGGTAGGGGGGACGGTGATGGGGTATACCGGCTTTCCCCTCAAGCGAAGCAATAAGGGCAGTCTCTTCGCCACAGACAAAAGCTCCCGAGCCTTGAAACAGCCTGATGTCAAAGCTGAAATGGCTGCCAAGAATATGCCTGCCCAGAAGACCCTCCCTCCTGGCCTGCTTAAGAGCGACCTGCACTCGATGCACTGCCAGAGGATACTCAGCCCGAACATAGATATAGCCATATCGGGCACCAATGGCGTAGCCAGCAATGAGCATTCCCTCCAGTACCGAGTGTGGGTCACTCTCAAGAATAGCCCTGTCCATAAAGGCACCGGGGTCCCCCTCGTCACCGTTGCAGATGACATATTTAGGCTTCCCGGGAGCACTGCGGCAGATTTCCCACTTCTGTCCGGTGGGAAAACCAGCCCCACCCCTGCCCCTCAGTTTTGACCTTCTGACCTCATCTATAATCTCCGCTGGCTCCATCTGGAGTGCCTTCGCCAGCGCGGCATAGCCACCGCCGGCAATATAGTGGTCTATCTGCTCCGGGTCAATCAGACCGCAGTTTTTCAGTATAATCTTTTTCTCATACTTCGCCCGGGGAAAGTCCAGAAGGCTGGGAACGAGGTCATTCTCCTCCAGGGCACCGAGGACAAACTCAAGACAGGGGTCATCGCCCAGAATAAAATCTCTGACTAGCCTCTCGGCTATCACCGGATTGACATGTCCGTAGCATATGGGAGGATAGGTAGGCTTACTGATAATGACCAGTGGCTCGGCATAACAGTGCCCCAGACAGCCGACCTCAATTACCGGGCAGTCCAGTTTCTGTTTTTTGACCTCGTTTCTCAGTGTTTCCAGCACTTCCAGAGCACCGGCCGCCCGACCGCAGGTAGCAGTGCCAACCAGAATGACTGCCCGGCTATCGTTCCACAATTCCTGCCAGTGGGATTGGGCACGGCTCTTTATCTCCTGAAAAGCCGAGACTACAGGTTCACTTACCTTCACTGGCTTACCTTACCCTCTTTCTCAAGTCCAAAGGCAAGCAGCAAGCCATCTACTTTTGTCGGCTCGACCTTACCCTGTGGTTTATCATCAATTACGGTTACCGGCGCCATAACACAGCAACCCACACAGGCAACGCTATCCAAGTCAAACTCTCCGTCAGGAGTGGTCTGTTTCAGGTCGATACCCAGCCTTCTCTTCCAGGCATCCAGCGTGATATAGCCGCCTTTCATGTGGCAGGCTGTCCCCAGGCATACCCTTATCGAGTGCTTCCCGGGCGGATTGAGGCGGAACTGGTTATAGAAGGTGACTACACCATAGACATCTATCTCGGTAATACCAAGAAATTGCGCAATCTCAAGCATAGCTTCCCGCGGCAGATAGCCAAGCTCTCTCTGAACCCTTTGCAGGATAGGTATCAGATTCCCTCTTTTTCTACCGAATCTCTTTAGAATTCGTCTTGTTTCCTGTTTAATTTTGTCTTCTTTTGCAGTCACTTTTTGACTTTATTTTTCAATACCATTAACTACTCTAACTCCAGAGAAAGATAACGCGAGGGCACTTCTTACAAGAGAACTCAGGGCTATCCGCCAAAAAGAAAAGCTACAGTGAAAGTATGCCAACACTATCTCTTACGTCTAAGAAGACTTTCTCATCGAGTTCTAGACCCTTGTTGATGAGTTCCAACACTACCTCTTTTTCTTCAGGGAATTTATATCCGTTGTAATCCTGCTTCATTAGTGGAACAAGCCTGTTTCCCGACCAATATGACGCATTGTTGTTGTGGTCGAAACAGACCCTGGAGGTGACCTGTAGATTTTCAATCATAAGCTTGATTTCCCGCAGACGCTCGTGAGGCGATGTCAGCTCAAACTCCCCTCTCTGGTAGGCTTCAAAAAGCGGCGTATTGTCGCCGAGCACCAAGGGTCTTAACCTGATGAAATGGGGATTTATCTCATTTAAGACACGGGCGGTGTTTATGGCGTGTTGAACCCACATGCTCTTCCCGCCCAGCCCCGGCATGATATACTCCGAAAGCTCAAAGCCCGCTTCAAGAGCCTTCTTGCCGGCTCGAATATGCTCCTCGGCAGTCACTCCTTTATTAATATATTTAAGCAGCTCATCATCACCCGTTTCCAGACCGATGTGCAGCCTAGTCAGACCAGCCTGACGAAGCTGACTAAGTTCTTCTGGCTTTTTCTTGCCGATAGTCTTCGACCGGGCATAGGAGGTAATCCTTTCAATCGTGGGAAAGCTCTTCTTTAGATACTTTATGACCTCTACCAGCTGGTCAGTATACATAATCGGGGTATCAGCATCCTGCAAGAAAACAGTCTTACCACCGAAAACAAGCCAGTTATAGACATTGACGACACACTGTAAACTCTTAAGCTCATCCTCACCTGAGCTTTTTGCATCTTTTTGCCCGTAAAGCAGGCTCCTCTGGAGTACCCTAGCCAGTGGTTGGAGCTTCCCGGCGAAACCAAGCCTCCACGAGAGGGCTTTTATCTCATCTCTGATAGCCCTGACCGCATCAATATCGGCTTTTACTGCTTCAACTGACCTCAGCTCAAACCGCTCGCGGTTATAGAACCTGCCATAACAAAAAGCGCACCTACTCCAGGGACAGTTCCTGGTCACCCTGAGTAGCAGAGAAAAGCTACCACCCTCACTGGGTGGTCGAATGGGTCCGATTTCAAAGGAAAAAGTCCTTAATCTGGCTATATCAACTACATACCCCGTATCGCCAACCCCTGAAATATCGGTCATATCAATATCCCCCAGCCTCAATTATAGTCGAACCCAGGAAAGAGGGCAAGCTGGTCATTCTCCAGGAAGACGGTTTATTGACTGAAGGTTGATGCTACAGTATACTTTATAGGCTTATCTCATTTCTTGACATTAACAGGGAGGAGGTGGGAAATGGCTGAAACAAAATACGGACACTTGATCAAAAGCCTGTCCTTCCAGGATTATGGGCCGGGCTTGTACCGGCAGGGAACCGAGATGAATGGCGAATTTCTCGGCTATGATGTTAATGTTCAATACGGAACCTACTGGGCGGCTGGCAAAATGGGCAAAGAACCCTTCGGGTCAGAGGTGCACGATTTTGACCAGGTGATGATTTGGATGGGCACCAATACTTACGATATGGGCCACCTCGGGGCGGAAGTCGAGCTATGCCTGGGAGAGGAAAAGGAAAGGCATATGATTACCACGGCAACAGCCGTCGCCGTTCCCAAAGGTTTACCGCATTTACCGGCAACCATCGTGAGAATGAGTGACCGCTTTATCTTTATGACGATTTCAATGGCGTCCGAGGTAAAGGCAACACCGGTGCCTTCAGACAGGGGTCCGGGTGAGTTCGCCGGGTTTATGCAGTCAAAACACCGGGGCTGTGTTCAACACTTGGCTTTCGAACGGAAAGGGGCCTGGCACTACGGCCCACTTAATCGAGATGACGCTGGCGGCGCAATAACTAATATTAATGGCAAAGATTTCGAGTTTAATATGTCGTATGAAAGCATGAATAAGGCGCCGTACAGGTTTGGCCCGGTACCCGATAAGCCGCATGTGCATCCTTATACTGAGTTCCTGCTTTTTATGGGGTGCGACTGTAATGACCTGAGCGAATTCCCGGCGGAGGTGGAGATGTACATGGGCAAAGAAATGGAAAGACATCTAATTACCACTCCAACAATAGCCATACAGCCCAAGGGACACCCACATTGTCCGCTCATTGTCAATAAGCAGGATAAACCCTGGATATTTGCGGTTCTTCGTCCCTGGGGTCACGGAGGTCAGATTATGGGGCCGCGTTAACCCCCAGGAAATCAGGTGACATGGAGAACATAGTATCTGTAGACGAAGGTGGAGAGGCATTCATCGAGCTATTGAATGCCAACCGGGTAGATTATATCTTCCTGAACCCGGGGACAGCTTCTGTCTCTATTCAAGAGGCCTTATCTAAGTTCAAAGCCCTGGGTAAGCGAGCTCCGGACGTCATACTCAGCCTTCACGAGTTTGTCGCCCTGTCCGCGGCTCATGGGTATTTCATGGTCTCGGGAAAGCCACAGGTAGTTCTGGTGCATTTAGCCCTGGGTACCCTACAATTGGGAGGGGCTTTGCTTAACGCTCAGCGTGGGCGAGCCGGTGTTGTTATTTGTGCGACCAGGGTTCCCTCAAGCCGGGAAGGAAAGAGAACGGGCGTACCTCCTTTCCCACTACACTGGATTCATGAGCAACTTGACCAGTCGGGCACGGTGCGCGGCTACGTTAAGTGGGAATACGAGTTACGCTCCACTGAGACTCTCCCCGAGGTAGTGCAGCGTGCCTTTCAGATAGCTTCCACTGAGCCCTGTGGTCCAGTCTATCTGGTGCTGCCCCAGGACTTACTCGGGGAAAAGATGAAGGAGGTACACATTCCCCCGGTAGCCAGGCATGCTGCCGCCTCGGCACCACAGGTAGACATGAACATACTGGAAGAAGCAGCAACAACGCTGATACAGGCGAAAGAGCCGCTGATAATCACCGGTTATTCGGGCCGGCATCCTCAGGCAGTGGGGTCACTGGTAGAACTGGCAGAGGCTCTGGGGGCAAGGGTAGTTACTTCTCAATACTACATGAATTTCCCGACAACGCATCCTCTCTGTGGAGGATTCAGCGCTGAATCATATTTAAAGGATGCCGATGTTGTTCTTGTCATTGACCATGATGTGCCTTACATTCCCGCCCGGGCAAACCTAAAGGCTGATGCCAGGCTCATCCACTTTGACATTGATACGGTTAAGCCGGGTTTTCCGATGTGGGGTTTTGCTGCGGACATCCTGGCTGAGTGTGATTCCAGTAAAGCACTCCCGATTCTGAGCCAGATAATTCGCCAGAAGGCCAGCCCTGAGGATAAAGCCCGTTTTCGAGCTCGCTTTCACCAGCTTCAGGCTGAACACCAAAAGCAACGGGAGCATTGGCAAGATCTGGCTATGAGCAAAGCAAGCCAAAAACCAATCTCCGCAGATTGGCTTTGCCATTGCCTGAGTGAGGTCTTAGATGACGACACGATAGTCGTGGAGGAAGTGGTAACCAGCCACTTTGCCGTGCTGCGCTCTCTCCCCCGCACCCGCCCGGGGACATTCTTCACCAGTGAAGGTGCGAGCCTCGGATGGGCGCTTGGAGCAGCACTGGGAGCGAAGCTGGCTAGCCCGAATAGCACCGTGGTGACCCTGGTAGGCGATGGCACTTTCATTTTTGGCAGTCCTGTCTCTACCCTCTGGGCGGCAAGTGTTTACCGCGCTCCCTTCCTCTGTGTCATCTTCAATAACAGGTCGTATAAAACTCCGAAGGGAGCCCTCCGGAGCGCTTATGGTAAGGAGAGCTTTTCGGAGAAGACCGGGGTCTGGGTAGGTGTGGACATCAAGCCGTCTCCTGACTATGCTCTGATAGCTCGAGCTTGCGGTGCCTATGGTCAGTTAGTGGAAGACCCTGAAGACCTCAAGCCAGCCCTGAAAAAAGCCATTGAACAAGTACGCCAGGGAAAACCCGCTGTGGTTGACGCTAGGATTGAATGAACCCGGTAGTCTTGACCTCCTGGCTAGTACCTTCCGTACTTTTTGGCGGACTCTATCATCGCCCTGACATTTTCTGGTTTGGCTTCATGGGTCAGTCCGGTACTGGTAGTCAGGATAAAGCCTCCACCTTTCCCGACAGTCTTAATCAGGTTCTTGCAGTATTCCTCCACCTGCTGGGGAGAACCGGTCTGCATTAAGGTATGTGGCACCCCGCCCATAATACAGGTATGACCACCCAGGACTTCCTTGGCTTTAGAGAGGTCCGTCAGGGCAAAGCGGGCGATAGTCTTCTTCCTAGGTAACTCAAGGAGATACTCCAGGCGCTGAGCCCAGTCCCCTTCATAAAAGGGTATATGGACTAACCCCATATCCGTCGTTGCCAATATGAGTTTTTTCAAAGTAGGCCAGTAGAATGTCTCAAAGTGCTTTAGCGACATGAAGCCGTCTGACCCTCGATGAAGTGCTGTGCTTACCCTTTTCGGGTTGCCTAGCTTACTCCGGAGAGTTGCCGTTCCGCTCGCTATCGACCTGGGCAAAATCATCTCACAAGCTCGGAGAAGCTTGTCCGGGTTCCGGTACATGTCAAGCATGGTCCCGGCCATTCCCCTTAGATAGTCTGAAATGGCATCAAACGGCGCTGCTGCCATCCCGTGGGAAAGGGGTGGGAAACCAAGGCTGGCCATCTCTTCATCAAAGTTGCGCGTTACCTGGAGGTATTTCTCCTGCTTGTGTCCCGCTTTGAACAGGACTTCAAATGCCTTGACGACTTCCGGAGCGGCGAAGGCAGATGAGAGCGACGCCATTGTCGAGGGTCCCCATAGTGATTGCAGAGGTGGAAGCTTAGCAAAGGCTTCTAAGGTTTTCCACACCCGTGGCAGATAGTAGCGCAGGGTAAAATCGCCAGGGTCAGAGAGAAACAAATCGTATTCATCTGCTTTGAGGGGTTCCCCTTCAATAAACTGGTGCAAAGAATTAGGACCAAGGCCATCGCCAGCCCATTTGAATAGCTTCGGCTGCAGTAACCCAAGGGCAGCGCCTGAGCCGCCCGCCTGAGCCGCCTGTATATCCGGCTCCAGTTCAATAATCGTCTTCCTCGTTGCCTCCCGCCAGGCGTCGTGCTTGTAGTATGAATCGGCAACGGTCAGCCCACCTACATACCTGAGGGGAAAATAGTTTGTCGCCAGGACGACCGGCACTCTATCCGGCTCTTTCAACTCGATGGCATCCCTCAGCCTTTTCTCTCTTTCCTCATAGAGCTCTTCGGGCGGCTTGCCGGTTTTTCTCTCGATGTCCTCCCTCAGTTTCTTCAATCTCTTCTCGTAAGATTTCTCCGGGGCATTATGTGTTACCATCTGACATTCTCCTCAACATATTTTTGATAGAAATTAGTCTAAATCGACCGGATTGTCAATACGTACTGGCAGTCACGGCGATTAGGTGATATCATAAATCAAGACTTTAGTATCTTAGGGAAGAGAGTGTCGATCAAGCTAAGTTTCTTCGGTGGAGCTCATAATGTTACCGGTTCCCGATATCTTCTGGAAGCTAACAATATCAGGCTTCTGATTGACTGCGGTCTCTACCAGGAAAGAGAGCTTAAATACCGGAACTGGGAACCCTTCTCCTTCCCACCCTCTTCTCTGGATGCCGTTCTTTTGACTCACGCCCATATCGACCACTGTGGACTGATTCCCAAACTGGTTCGCGAGGGTTTCAGGGGGCGAATTTACTGCACTACCGCCACCTCAGAGATTGCCCAGATAGTACTCCTGGACTCAGCACACCTTCAGGAAGAAGATGCCGAGTTCAAGAGAAGACGACATGAGCGAGAGAAGAGAAAGGGCCCTTTCCCCGAAGTCCCGCTCTACACTGTCGCTGATGCCATAGCCTCGTTTCCCTTCTTCGCTCCGGTTAACTACGAGGAGATTATTCCACTTGGAGAAGGAGTCCAGGCGACTTTCCACGATGCCGGTCACGTTCTTGGCTCGTCCATGATAAAGATTACGATAAGCCAACAAGGGGAAAGCAGGACTGTACTCTTTTCCGGTGATGTGGGCAGGTGGGACAAGCCACTGTTACGAGACCCAAGCGTGTTCAAGGAGATAGATTATCCAGTCGTTGAGTCCACGTATGGGGATAGAACCCACCAGGAGCCGCCAGATATAAGTGAAAGCCTTGCCGAAATCGTGAATTCAACTTGGAGAGCCGGAGGCAACATTATTGTCCCCAGCTTTACCCTGCAACGGAGCCAGGAAATCCTGTACTATATGAACAGACTACTGATGGAGAACCGCATACCGCACTTGCTGGTGTTTCTCGATAGCCCGATGGCAATAAGCATCACTGAGGTGTTCAAGCGGCACTCTGAATTGTTCGATAAGAAAATGTCCCGCCTGATGCGCCATAAGACCTCACCCTTTGATTTTCCCGGTCTAAAAATGGTTCAGACGGTAGATGAATCCAAGGCACTCAACCACATAAAGGGGACAGTCATGATAGTGGCTGGCTCTGGGATGTGTACCGGGGGGAGAATAAAACATCACCTAGTAACTAATATTTCCCGAAGGGAGAGCACGATACTCTTCGTAGGTTACCAGGCAAGCGGGACACTTGGCCGACAGATTGTGGATGGGGCTAAAAGAGTGAGGATACTGGGACAGTATTACCCGGTGCGGGCGAGAATAGCCCAGCTCCAGGGCTTCTCCGCCCACGCCGATAGAAATGAGCTTTTCCAGTGGCTCTTCAATCTCAAGAGAGCCCCTAGGCGAGTATTCATTGTCCACGGAGAACCACAGGTAGCAGAGCGGTTCGGGCAGTTCCTGAGGGAGAAAACTGGCTGGGAGATAGCGGTGCCGGAGTATGGTACCGAGACATTTCTGACATAATAAAAGGGGACTACTTTTCTCAATTGACCCATAAGGAGGATAGTATGCCATACGAAATAAATGAGTTAGCCAAGGAAGAATCGTGGCGCCTGTTCCGGATAATAGGCGAGTTCGTTGAAGGCTTCGACCATCTTTCTGGTATCGAGCCGGCGGTAACCATCTACGGTTCGTCCCGGCTGGCGGCCGACGATAAGCTATATGCCCAGACCGAGGAAATCGCCTATCGCCTTGGAACTAAGGGTTTCTCAATAATAACCGGTGGGGGACCCGGCGTGATGGAGGCAGCCAATAAGGGCGCCCTCAAAGCCGGCGTTACCTCGGTAGGACTTAATATTGAGATGCCTGAGGCACAGGAGGGCAATCCCTACACCACAAAGTCGATAACATTTCATCACTTCTTTGTCCGCAAGGTCATGCTGGTGAAGTATGCCAGCGCTTTTGTCATCATGCCGGGCGGTCTGGGAACGCTTGACGAGTTAACCGAGGTGTTAACTTTGATTCAGACTCTCAAAATAAAACCATTCCCGGTAGCGCTGTTCGATAGTGAGTACTGGAGAGGATTCCTGGACTGGCTAAGAAATTCTGTCCTGACCAGAAAGTTCATTTCAGAGAAGGATTTCTATCTGCTGCGAGTCTGTGACCACCCTGATGAAGTAGTCGCAGTTGTAGAGAGCTGGCATACAAAGCAGGAGGTCAGCGGCAGGAAGGCTCTGCTGAAGTAAATCCGAGGTTCCGAGTTCTCTGGTTTGAATCTACTATGAATGCTAACTGGAGACTCAACCCCTGCCGCTTGTCCTTGCCCACTGTTTCAAGGCGTGATTAGCATTTTCCACAAATGAATCATTGGCTCTTGGCGTAATGGCGATGCTGGGTCCCTTCTTTTGCACTATCAGTACGTGGTTCCTTGTTACCCTGGTAGTAAAATTCACACTGAGGGACAGCCTATCTGTAATCTCTATCGTCTTGATCTTGTCAAACCCGATTCTGACCGAGAACGGTCCTCCCAATACTATCCGCACGTGGTCTTCATACACCTGATATTTCCGGGGAAATACCATAAAAAAGATGAGGCTAATAATTAAAGCCTCAACGAACAATACCAGACTGCCGATACTTTCGCCTGTCGTCCGCACATAGATGCTTGCCGCCAGAAGTATGACAGGCGCTACGACAATTATCAGCTTCAACAGCAGTCCATATGCCGGCTCGTCCTGGTAGAGCAGCAGGCTTTTGGAATAGTTCATATAGAAACAATTATAACACAAGTGATGCTGTTAGGCTTCAGGCGCAAACCAAGCTTAGTCAAATTGCGGGTGTGTCTCCCGGGTCTTACTGGGGTCCCAGCTTTAGGAAATAGTCCCCGCTTTTTTCATCAATGTGAGCTGGGTATTCATCTCTGAAGTAGTTTAAGGCGCCACGTAACACGCATAGATAATGTTGCTCTGGATTGAGCCCTCAGGCATCTGGAGAGAGTCGTTTCCTAGAGGCCTTGACCACTCAATAATGCTCAAACTGGCTCATCGTAGCCTTGACTTCGGCAACAGCCCCGGCCTGTCAACTGCGTGAAGCCGGTGAGGATGCACCGATTATATCCGCGTGGCGGCTCTGCAGAGACCTGGCATCTGATTTACCCTCCCGATAGGCGGCGATACCCTTGGCGGCCGCCATGGCAGCCGCTAGTGTTGTGATATAGGGTACCCTGTATTTTACCGCCGCCTTACGGATGTAGGAGTCATCGTACTTGCTCAGTTTCCCCGACGGGGTATTGATTACCAGCTGAATTTCCCCGTTCTTTATTGCGTCGGTGATATTAGGCCGTCCCTCGTGCTGTTTCTGTATCGGCTCGGAACAAATGCCCTGGCTGGCTAGATACGCATGTGTGCCAGCCGTGGCCCTGATTTTGAACCCTAGTTCGGCAAAAGACCTGGCTACCTGACCTACCGCCTGACGGTCGCGTTCGGAGACGGTAATGAGGACGGTGCCTTTGGTCGGGAGAGGTGTGACTGACTCCTGTGCCTTCCAGAATGCCAGACCAAAGGAATCGGCAATGCCCAGCACTTCACCAGTGGACTGCATTTCCGGCCTGAGTACCGGGTCAACCTCGGGGAACATATTGAAGGGGAAGACCGATTCCTTGACGCCGTAGTGCGGTATTCGCTGCTTCTTCAGGTTCAGGTCTTTGATTTTCTTGCCCATCATAAGCTGAGTAGCCAGACGCGCCATCGGAATGCCACAGACCTTTGAGACCAGAGGGACTGTGCGGGAGGCACGCGGATTGGCTTCCAGTACGTAGACCACGTCCTGGCAGATAGCGTATTGTACGTTCATAAGCCCGACTACCTGAAGCTCACTGGCAATACGCCGTGTATACTCTTCTATGGTATTAATGTGCTTCTGGGGCAGGCTTACCGGCGGGATGACACAGGCGGCATCGCCGGAATGCACGCCAGCGTACTCGATATGCTCCATAATGGCTGGAATGAAGACCTCCTCGCCATCGGCAAGGGCGTCAGCCTCAGTCTCGATAGCGTTTTCCAGGTAGCGTTCAATGAGAATCGGGCGGTCTGGCGTTACCACGATGGCGGCACTCACATACAGTCTTAATTCCTCTTCGTCATGGATTATCTCCATGCCCCGTCCACCGAGGACATAGGAGGGACGAACTATGAGTGGATAACCAATCCGCTTTGCCACCACCAGCGCCTCATCAAGACTGCGGGCGGTGCCCGATTCCGGCATCGGGATACCGTACTTCTTCATCATCTGGTTGAACCGGCCGCGGTCGGAGGCAATATCTATCGAATTTACTGACGTGCCCAATATCTTAACCCCCGCTTTTTCAAGTTCCGCAGCAATGTTGAGCGGTGTCTGACCGCCAAATTGAACAATGATGCCAACCGGCTTCTCTTTTTCATAGATGTTTAACACATCTTCCACTGTCAAGGGCTCGAAGTACAGCTTATCTGATGTATCATAGTCAGTGGAGACTGTTTCTGGATTACAGTTAATCATTATCGTCTCGTATCCTTCGTCCCGCAGGGCAAAGGTGGCATGGACACAGCAATAATCAAACTCTATCCCCTGACCAATACGAATCGGGCCGCTGCCGATGACTATAGCCTTCTTTTTTCCGCTAGGCTTTGTCTCGTCTTCCTGCTCGTAGGTGCTGTAGAAATACGGCGTGCTGGCATCAAATTCAGCCGCACAGGTATCGACAATCTTATAAACAGGTTGAATATTCCAGCTACGGCGTAGCCCCCTTACCTGCTCGGGAAGCCGGTCGGTAAGGGTGGCTATTTGCTCGTCGGAGAAGCCGAGCCGCTTTGCCTGCCATAAGAGCTCAGAGGTCAATGGTTGGGAACGGAGTGTCTCTTCCATATCCACAATGTTCTTTAACTTGACGGTAAACCACACATCAATCTTGGTACGCTCGGCAATAACTTCAGGAGCTATTCCTCTTCTTAAGGCAGCCATTATCGCCCACAGCCTCAAGTCATTAGGCTCCAGAGGATAGGAATTGATGTCAGTTGCCAGCTTCCACCTGGGGTCCTCCCAGAGCAGTGACCTCCTGCTAGACTCCAGGGAGCGCACCGCTTTCTGAAGAGCCGCCTCAAAACACCGGTCAATAGCCATTACTTCGCCCGTGGCTTTCATCTGGGTGCCAATGGCGCGGTTGCTGGAGGCAAACTTCTCAAACGGCCAGTGAGGAATCTTGACCACCACGTAGTCCAGTGCTGGCTCAAAAGATGCCATTGTCTTACCAGTTACCTGGTTTGGAATTTCATCTAATCTCTTGCCCACCGCTATTTTGGCAGCAACACGGGCAATGGGGTAGCCAGTAGCTTTACTGGCTAGGGCTGAGCTACGGCTTACCCGGGGATTAACCTCAATCACATAGTATTGGTCACTTTTTGGGTCTAGGGCAAACTGGATATTACAGCCACCTTCAACACCCAGGGCCCGGATAATCTTGAGGCTGGCGGTTCTCAGCATCTGGTATTCTTTATTGGTCAGCGTCTGACTTGGAGCGACGACGATACTGTCACCGGTATGCACCCCCATCGGGTCGAAGTTCTCCATGTTACAGACAGTGATACAGGTATCGGCAGCATCCCGCATCACCTCATACTCTATTTCCTTCCAGCCGCCTACCCAGCGTTCCAGCAGTATCAGATGGATCGGGCTGACCGCCAGGGCGTTAGTCACCACTGCTTCCAGTTCCTCCCAGTTGTGAACTACGCCGCCGCCGGTGCCCCCCAGGGTGAAGGAAGGGCGGATTATCAGCGGCAAACCTATTTCTCTGGCGGCTTTTCTTGCCTCATCCAGCGTAGTAGCACTGGCACTCTCTATCACCGGCTCTCCAATGCTGAGCAAAAGTTTTTTGAATAGTTCCCGGTTGGAAGCATTCCTTATGGTCTGTATTGGCGTCCCCAGCGACCTTACATTGTATTTATCAAGCACGCCGGCCTCAGCCAGTTCGTGGGCCAGGGTAAGCCCGGTCTGACCGCCCAGCGTGGGCAGCAGTCCATCGGGACGCTCCCGCTCGATGATACGAGTGAGCATCTCTACAGTCAGCGGCTCAATATAGATGATATCGGCAATGCCCGGGTCGGTCATAATGGTCGCCGGGTTGGAGTTGACCAGCACTGAAGTTACCCCCTCCTCCCGCACTGCCTTGCATGCCTGGGTGCCAGCATAGTCAAACTCCGCCGCCTGCCCGATGATGATGGGACCCGAGCCGATGATTAAGACTTTAGACGGTTTATTGGTCATAGGTCTTCTGTAGGTCTTCTACTAGAGTATCAATGTATGGTTGCCCACAAAGTGAATAAACGCCGTCAATATGTGGGCTACAGACCTTTATCAGCTCTAGGAGGCGCCTAGGAATAGGTCTAAATATAATCATATACACCCTTATATTCTCCTGCGCATGCCATCTCTTAGCAAAATAAGCGGAGGCAAAAGTCTCTCTAATTTGCTCATCGCCTATCCACGTTTTCATAGAGAGAATACAGGTAGGATAGCCCTCCTTTTGAATAAGGCAATCCGCATTTATGGATATATCCTCCCAGATAAGGTATTTAGTTCTTTTGGAAACCGTTACGCTTAGGGAACTTAACTCCTGGTAGAATACAAAGCTTATGACTTCTTCAAAAGGACGCGCTGTCATGTTCTTGTTGCCTGTCGGATTTTTGGCGTACTCTTTCCAGCTTCGTATCAGCGGTTCTAAAAGAATACCTTTTATTTCTTGTGCTAACGTAGGGTCAGCCGAACGATTCATAGTTAGGCTGTAATAGCGGAGAAAATCGCAGTCTGATTGTTTCCCCAGTTTAAAGCAAGTCTCATTCAACACCTGACAAGTTTGGTTAGATAGGTGTTGGCAAGACATAAGGCTCCTCCTTTTTCTAACTTTTATCTCTTCCCTCACATCTTCGGGGACTTCTTAAAGAGTCTATCTACCTCACCCCCTTAGTCCCCCTCTCCTTCAAAGGAGAGGGGGACGGTTTTTTAAAAGAAGGGTTTCACCCTTCTTAAACTACCCGTATTAAGTTTGTCCCTCCCCAATAATCGGGGTGACTAAGAGGGGCGAAGCCCCTCTTTTCTATATTTCCCCTTCCCCTTAACGAAGGGGAAGGGGATAAAGGGGATAGGGTTACCACAAAATTATTTCGCCTTTCTTACCATCTCCAGAAAGTTGTCAAAGAGGTAGGTATTGTCCCAGGGGCCAGGGGAGGCTTCGGAATGATACTGAATGGCAAAGACAGGCAGTTCCTTATGTTTCAAGCCTTCCACTGTGCCGTCATTTAGGTTTATATGGGTGACTTCCAAGCCATCCCTGAGAGTGTCGGGGTCAACGGCATAACCGTGGTTTTGAGCCGTGATATGGATTCTACGAGTGGCTAGTTCACGGACAGGATGGTTGCCGCCTCGGTGACCAAACTTCAGCTTGAAGGTCTTGGCTCCAAAGGCACGGGCGATAAGCTGATTGCCGAGGCAGATGCCCATCATCGGCTTCTTGCCAATGAGCTGCCTGACAGTCACCACGATATAGTCCAGCAACGCCGGGTCACCCGGACCCGGAGAGAGGAGAACGCCGTCTGGCTCTAAAGCAAGGATTTCTCCCGCAGACATGGTGCAGGGCACAGCGGTTACCCGGCAACCAAGACGGTTCAGAATACGCAGGATGTTGTACTTCAAGCCGCAGTCCAAGACAACAATGTGATATGTTGGAGTCAGGCTCTCCGGAAGCCACTGGTAGGGGGCAGGGGTAGTTACTTCTCTGACAAAATCGGTAGAGCCGTAGCTGGGCACCTTGCGCAACTCTGCTAAAGCCTGCTGGGGAGTTTTATTGCTGGTTATCATTCCCATCATCACCCCGGCCGAGCGTAGCCGGCGAGTTATCGCCCGGGTATCGACGCCATAGACCCCAGGGATACCACCTTCAGCAAGATACTGGTGAATGGTCTTCCGGCTCATATAGTGACTGGGCTCAAGGCATTGCTCCCTGACAATAAACCCCCGAACCCGTATCTTGGCTGATTCAAAGTCCTGCTCATTGATGCCGTAATTGCCGATGAGAGGATACGTGGGAACCAGTATCTGTCCAGCATAGGAGGGGTCAGTCAACATTTCCTGATAGCCCACCATGCTGGTGCAAAATACTACCTCACCATAGGCGTCAACCTCGGCACCAAAGCAGTAGCCCTGGTGAAAAGAACCGTCTGCCAGAACCAAGAATGCCTTTCTATTCATATACCCCTCAAAACTCTACCTCCGCAGCTTGAAGCATATTGCTTCCAAATCTTCAAGCCAAGGTCTTGCCTCGGTATCTGATGGCATCCTCCAATCTCCCCTGATTGATAATGGCCCCGACTGAGGCTGGATTATTTAGACTTTACAATATAGACAGGTATCTTTTCAAGTTCATAGTCAGTGACGTGGATGCGACAAAGGAGGGCAAAAGAGACTATCTTCTAACTGGGGAATCATGTATCTGGTCTGGCAATAGCCCTATTTGACAAATGGAGGGCAAAGATATAGGCTTTTAGCAAAGCCTGGGACCTGACCAGCATGAGATGACCCGGGAATTCCTGAGCGTAGCGAACGGGCGCGCTAATCAGGCGGACGGCTGGATGAACTTGAAAAGGAAATGTAAAATTACCAGCCCAGCGGTGAAGGGTAACTCGGTCAACGTTCCACAGTATAGAATCGCAGGAGGATAAGAAATGAGACCATTAAGTCAAGACCTTTCTATATACAGGAAATTTAATTTTGAGAACTCCCCTGTAGGCGTCAAGTTCCTGCTCAACAGACCAGAAGGAATAGGGCAGTTGGATAAAAGCCTGCCTTTTTGTGAAATGATTAAGGAAGCCCAGCAAAGGGGGAGCCCCTTTTACTTCGGTAAAGAAAATGAGAACTGTGTCGGGAAACAGGCTCTGGGAATGGAGGAAATGCAGCTATTCGTGGAAGGTGGGCTGATAGGACCTAAACTGGAAATCTATCAGGAGCCGCGTGCCAACAACGCCATCTATCAACACGTTCATAAGTTTAAGCCTGGCATTGTTAACTATGTTGCCTTCTCCCCATTAGACAAACTGACCTTCGAGCCAGACCTGTTAATTCTTACTGCCACTCCCAGCCAGGCAGAAATTGTAATGCGGGCAATGAGCTACTCGACCGGCGAGATATGGGAGCCCAAGCTAGCACCGGTACTGGCATGCTCCTGGCTTTATATTTATCCGTATCAAAGTGGCAAGGTGAACTATATGATTACCGGGATGACCTTCGGTATGAAAGCAAAAAAGGTATTTCCCGAGGGATGGATACTGATATCTGTCCCTTATCAGTGGATACCAACCATTACCCAGAACTTGAAAGAAATGAAGTGGGTCCTCCCGGCATACGCAGAAGGTAAGCAGGAGTTCCTGAAACGAGAACAAAGGGTGTTTGAGGAAGCAAAGAAAGAGGCTCAGAACCCCTAGAAGTAACGCAAAACTAATTACATACAGCCGTGAGTACCAATCTCAATAATCAGGTTGACAGGCTTTTGATTGTCCTACCTTTGCTGCTGACATAAAGTTAAAGAATCCAGCGTTACTTGAATGTGTCCGCCATATCTTCTGGCGTTAGGTCAAATATTGCCCCGGTCGACGGGGCTACCTCTTTGTAGAAGAACTCCGGCAGACAGTCATCCTCCTGAGTAAAGCCGGCAGCTTTATTGAATTTGCGTTCCATACTGATTGTTTGCCTGCCGATGTTGGTAATTTTCCCCGCATCCCATTCTCCGCCGAAAGCGCCTGAGAACAGGTCGGGGAGAATGGTCGGGTCGCCCATCGTAGACATAAAGGCATACATGCACATTATGTTGTCACAAGTTGCCATATTGTTCTGCATCATACTGGACATCGAAATCCGGGCGACCTTTGGCATCAGGTCAGCATTCGGCCTCATCATTACGCCAGCGGTGTGGTCAGCACCCATCGGAGTTGTAGCGAAAGTAACACCTACCACGGGTGCGTTACGCGGTTCGTAGCCGGAGAGGGATTGTCCCTTCACCACCGGTACTCTCTTAACTCCGAGTGCTTTACCGACGGCGGCAGTACCCTGCCCCAGCAGGCTACCGAATTCGGTACCCTGCATCATCTCTTTGACAAGGTTGAGGGCGCCTTTTTTGTCGCCCCAGGGAATTTTACCGGCTTCCATACATACGCCAATGGTAGCACCAGTCTCAATAGTGTCCACTCCAAGGTCATCACACATATGGTCGATCTTGGCGATGGTGTCCAAATCATCGATATCACAGTTAGTACCGCACATAGCTACCGTCTCGTATTCTACCCCATCGGCGAGGTAATTACCTTTGCTGTCGTTATAGATACCGCCGCACCTGATGAGGCAGCCAGGCTGGCAGGCAAGCCCGTTCTTGCCTCCCCTTTTCTCCTGTTTCTTCAGGAGAGCTGCACCGTTTATCTTATCAAGCCTCTTTGCATCGAAGAATTCGCCGCTGTAATTGCGGACGGGCATAATTCCCATTGCCGCGGTGTTGGCAACGAAGCTGATTGTCCCGAATTTAGCCAACCCTGCCATAGGGCTTGTCCCGGACAACAGGACGTTGACAAGTCTTTTGTTGGCGGCATCGAATTTATTTTTGTCGGCATACTCGAAGGCGTATTTGCGGGCAGCCGGCTGGACTACGACCGCTTTTATCTTCTTGGAGCCCATCACAGCTCCCATACCACCTCTCGCGGCTGCCCGGCTGGGGTAACCCGTTGCCGCATCCGTAACTTGCACCGTCGAGTTCAGGTATCCACGCTCCCCGGCGAGTCCTATAGAAGCGACGGCGATATTCTTGCCGTATCTACCCTTCAGCTTTTCTACGAGTGCGTAGTTATTTAGCCCGGCATATTCGTCCGCAGGAACCAGTTCCACTTTGCCGTCTTTGTCAATTACCAGTATTTTCCAATCGTTACCGCCGGGGATGTCCTCAAAAATAAGCAGCCTGATGCCGTGTTGGGCAAGAAGGTAACCGGCATTGCCACCAACGTTGGCTTCCTTGATAGTCCCCGTCAGCGGACTCTTTCCGCCCACCGAGAGCCGGTGAGCTGTGGATAACGGCGTTCCGGCAAATATCCCGGTGCTCATGATAAGTTTGTTTTCTCTACCCAGCGGGTCGCACTTAGGATTAACCTCCTCGGTCATTACCTTGGCAACAAGCCCGCGGTTTCCGAACAGACGGTATTCTTTCTTTAACTCTTCACTGGTGGTTCTTCCAGTCCTGGTGTTTATTCTTATTAATTTGCTCATTTCTATCTCCGCTTTCAAATACTTGCCTATGCCCGATAGGCTTTCTGGAGTATTACTAAAATGTCATCGCTGTTTACCCTCCTGGGGCTGAACATTGCCGGTCCCTCGGTTGCGCTTCTCGTGGCAATCTCCGGGAGCGCCGATTCTTCAATCTTAAGCTGTTTCAGCGTTCTGATGCCGATCTCTTTGATGAGTGACCTGATAGCATCACGGACCATGACACCGGCTTCCCGGGGGGAAACGCTATCATCGGTCTTCAGTCCCATCGCCATTCCCAAGCGTCTTATTCCAGCGGGCGCCGCTTCGGCAACGAATTCCATAATCTCAGGAATGGCTACGGCACAGGCATTACCGTGAGGGACGTGGAACATTGCACCCAGAGTATGACCGATTGAGTGACCGATGTGAGTTATGGCATCGTTGAAAGCATAGCCGGCGGCCATGGCAGCAAAACTCATATTCGTCCTCGCCTCAATATCAGAGCCATTCTTTACGGCTCTGGGAAGGTACTTGCATACCAGACTTATCGCCTTTTCTCCCAGTATATCCGACATCGGATTTGCCTGCCCGGAAGTAAGTGCCTCAGCGGCATGACAGAAGGCGTCCATACCTGTTTCAGCAGTCACCGAGGGGGGCATTCCTACCGTGAGCATAGGGTCAACTATAGCGAGGGTAGCCCGTAAAAGGTTGTTGGCCGGCCCTCCTTTTCTACCGGTTCTGGAATCGGTGAGTACAGCCATATTCGTTACCTCACTACCAGTACCCGCGGTAGTCGGTATCAGGATGAGAGTTTTACCCGGTTTCATCGGTGGTCCGCCAAAACCCATATACTGTCTTACCGGCGAGGGATTGGTTAACAGGATATTAACCACCTTGGCGGTGTCCATACTGCTTCCGCCACCGATCCCCACTACTCCGTCCACCTTTTCTTTCCGCCCAATCTCGGCGGCCTCTTCAACGATATAGTCTGGCGGGTCTGCTACCACTCCCTCATAAACAAATACTTTTATGCCGAGCGCCCGGGTATTCTTGATAACCCTGTCAGGGATGCCCGCTTTCTTTATCCCCTGGTCATAGATAAATAGCACCCTAGTGCAGCCAAAGTCCTTCAGCCTCATGCCAGTCCGCATTGACATATTCAGACCAAACAGTACGGGTGACAGATGATTGATGTTGAAAGCCATAAGCATCTCCTCCTTTCTACCAGTCCGGCGGGCCTACCTGTCTCTGTTTGTCATAGATGTCATTATATATTATTGTCCCGAAATTCTTAAGAATCGCCCAGCGTTTTTCATTCCGTGGTTCATCCGGGCAGGCACGCATTATCGC
>DAOUCV010000035.1:0-4951 GCA_034432095.1 Dehalococcoidales bacterium | reverse complement strand
CCCAAGGGTCCGGCTGTTCGCCGGTTAAAGGGGCACGCGAGCTGGGTTCAGACCGTCGTGAGACAGGTCGGTCTCTATCCGTCGTGGGCGCCCGGAGATTTGAGGGGGGCTCTCTCTAGTACGAGAGGATTGAGTGGGACAGACCTCTGGTGTTCCAGTTGTCCCGCCCGGGGCATTGCTGGGTAGCTATGTCTGGTTAGGATAAGCGCTGAAAGCATCTAAGTGCGAAGCCTGCCCCAAGATAAGATCTCCCATCCTTCCCTGCAAGGGGAAGGAGTAAGACCGCAAGCAGACTACTTGCTTGATAGGCGGTAGGTGTAAGCGCAGTAATGCGTTTAGCTGAACCGGTACTAATGGTCGAGGGCTTGACCTGCTTCAGAATTGATATTAGGCAGATTAGAGAGTTTAAGAGGGGCTTTGCCCCTTTTTTATTTTAGTAACCCCTCACCCTTTATCCCTCTCCCCTTCAATAGAGGGGAGAGGGAATTAAATATTATAAAAGGGGCTAACGCCCCTTTCAATCCCCTGATTTGATAGAGGTTATCTAACCCATCCCCCTGGACCCCCTTCCCTTGGGGATGAAGGGGAGGGGAAAATTATTTAAGAGGGGCTAGTGCCCCTCTTAAACTCCCATATTATAATTTCCAAGCGTGCGCTCAAGCATGCCCCTTTGGCGTCCCTCACAAGGAACACGGGATGGCCTCGGGCTCAGCTAAGAAATGTACCTTTTGCGTTGACCGCCAGGCTGATGGTTTAGAACCCGCCTGCGTAGAGGCGTGTCCGGTAGGGGCGCTACAGTTTGGCCAACGAGAAGAACTGATTGCTCGAGCCAAGTCTAGAGTCGAAGCTTTGATAAGGGAAGGCTATCCTAACGCTACACTCTACGGAGAAAGTGAGTTGGGTGGCCTGCATGCACTCTATGTTTTAGCTGAACGTCCTTCAATCTATGGTTTACCAGAGACACCGCCATTGGCTACATCAAAAACGCTGGTTCAGTGGCTCAGTGGCCTTGGTGCTGCCGCTGTGCTGGCTGTGTTACCTTTTTGGTTGCTCTTCAGGCGAAAGAGCAAGACTAATGAACCTGTTACTCAGGTTAGTGATGAAAGTGGAGGGAAAAGATAGCTTATGGCAAAGATTGTTATTGACCCGGTAACCAGAATAGAAGGCCATCTCAAGATTGAGGTTATGGTTGAGAATGGAGTTGTCAAAGAGGCAAAGTCCAGCGGTGCTCTCTTCAGGGGATTTGAAATACTTCTGCGGGGACGTGACCCCTTTGACGCCCAGCACCTGACGCAGCGTATTTGCGGCGTCTGCCCGACGGCGCACGCCAGCGCCGCGGCGCTCAATCTGGACTCCACCTTCGGCATTGCCGATAAGATTCCGGAGAACGGACGCATCATCCGCAACCTGATTCAGGGTGCCAACTTCATCATGTGCCATATCCTTCACTTCTACCATCTGGCCGCCCTTGACTATGTTGATGTCACCAAAGTTGCCAAATATGATGGAAAAGACCCTGCCCTTACGTCAGTTAAGGAATTCATCGGGCGGGCGCTGGATGCGGGTGATATGGCCATGCTGGGGCCATTCTATCCCCGGTACGAGGGTGATTACCGCCTGCCGGATGATATCGACCGAGAGGCGGTGGCTCACTATGTGCAGGCACTTAACATGCGCCGCCTGGCCCATGAAATGTCGGCCATCTTCAGCGGCAAGATGCCCCACAATGTCGCCATCGTCCCCGGTGGCGTAACGGCAACTCCTTCAGTTGATAAGATTGCTGACTTTATGTGGAAGCTGCAGGAACTACGCTATTTTGCTATTTTATTGATAACGTCTATATACCTGATGTGCTGGCGGTGGCCGAGGTTTACTCCGACTATTTTGAGGTGGGTAAGGGCTGCGGCAACCTGCTCAGCTTTGGCGTCTTTGACCTGGAGACTAAGGAGAAAAATCTTGCCAAACGGAAGCGCCTGCTCTCACAGGGTACCACCTCAGCTACCGACCTGAAACACCATCCCCTTGAACCTGCCCAGATAACTGAGGACGTCAAAAACAGCTGGTATAAGAGCCCATCGGGGCTGCACCCCAGCCGGGGGCAAACAGAGCCAGACCGCACCAAGGCGGAAGCCTATAGCTGGGTCAAGGCGCCCCGGTACAATGGCGGGGTGTACGAGGTCGGCCCGCTGGCCCGCATGGTCGTCACCTATACTGCTGGCGAGCCAACCGTACAGAAGCTGGTCAACGACACTCTAGCCCATTTTGGCGCCAAACCCGAAGCCCTCTTCAGCGTCCTGGGAAGGCACGCCGCGCGCGCCCTGGAGTGCAAGTTCATCGCCGACAAAATGCCCGACTGGCTCCTTGAGCTGAAGCCGGGCGAGCCGGTATGCGCCGAGTGGACAACGCCTGAGGAAGGCGAGGGCATGGGGCTATGGGAAGCACCGCGGGGCGTTTTAGGGCACTGGATAAGCATCAAGGACAAGAAAATCGCCAATTACCAGTGCGTGCCGCCCACTAACTGGAACGTTTCCCCGCGCGATGACAGGGGCACGCCCGGCCCAATCGAGCAGGCCCTCATCGGCGCCAAAGTAAAGGATGAGGGCAATCCTTTCGAGGTGGTACGTATCGTGCGCTCCTTTGACCCCTGAACAGGCTGTGCGGTGCACGTGATTGCACCTAATGGACAGACGCTGGGTCAGTTCCGCGTAATTTGAGACAGGCTAAAACGGATAATGGCAGATAAAGCTGAGGGGCGGAAAAGGAAGAACTCTACCCCTCGTTCTCCTACCCTCATTCTGGGTGTAGGCAACATCCTTCTCAGCGATGAGGGAATAGGTGTCCGCGTGGTCGAGGCGATGAAGGAGACAAAGTTGCCTGATGGCGTAGAGCTTCTCGATGGGGGCACCGGAGCGTATGACCTTCTGGATATCATCGCCGACCGAGAGAAGGTTATCATTATTGATGCCGTCAAAGGCGGCAGCGAGCCGGGCTCAATATATCATTTTGGCCCCGACGACATTAGAGCACAGCAGTATCATATCACGTCAGCACACCAAGTTGGCTTACCGGATGCGCTAACCATGACGAGAATTGCAGGCTGCTCGCCACGTCATGTTATTATCTATGGTATTGAGCCTAAAAGGCTAGATTGGGGCTTGGATCTGTCACCAGAGGTGGCGGCAGTGGTACCTAGGGTGATAGAACTTGTAATGAGCGAGCTTTAGAGGTGGGACCCGGCCACCCAAGTCTCTGCGCGTGATACTTCACAGAAAAAGAGTCAAATAACGGTCTCACCTTACCCAAGAAACCTCCTGGTTTGAGCAGCTTCTAGAATCAAGTCAGAAAGACGACGGTTTGTCCATTTTGGAGACATTTGATGATTTGTGAAGAGATTTCTTCGTGTTCTATATTTACCTGAAAGTCTACAACTCCTAATGACTTTTCGATTTGCCGCCTCATTTCTGGAGTCAAGAGGGAAAGAACCTTAGGATTGTAAAAGGCCAGAGCATCCCTTAAATCTTCTTCGAAATTGGGACTTGGGTATAACTCCCTAATGAGTTGAAGGTCCTTTTTATCCAGAGAGTGTAATCCCAGTAATTCTGGGGGGAGTCCAATTGAATATAAACTGACACAAAAGGGAATGGCTCTTGGCAATTGGACTTTGCCAATATTTCGAGAATAGCCAAAAAGCCCAATGTGAAGCTTCCGAAGGCGACGCTGAGGGAGGAAAGACGTCAACTGATTTACCAAAGAGGCTATTTCAGGTATCTGCTCCTGATAAGCCGATATCGTCTTTTCAATAAGGACATTTGATTTTTCCTCGTCAACCGGTAAAGGATTACCCCGGGGAGCCGAGTTAATCTCTGCGATTGCAGCAGCTACAACCTCTGATGGCCAATCATACTTAAAAGCCGACTGGATGGTAAATGTCTGACAACTTTGGTAACCTTGGACCATGCTTTTTGCATTAGTGGGCTTAAAATTCCCCCGAAATGGCGGAGAGCCCACTCCTAGAATTGGGTAGATAGGAATGCCGATTCTCTTTTCCAGCCTATCTAATCGTTGCAGAGCGACGTTAAGCAATAGCACGGCTGCCAAGGCTCCATAGTTCAACGCTGGATCTGAACGTGCTAGAAACACTCGCTGATATTCCAATTCCTTATCTTCTAAATAGCTTGCTACTATGCGATCGGCATTCAGCATTGAGAGCCAATCTTCAAATAATGGAATCACGTTAATTCTTTCCGGCTTAAAATCCCCGAGCCATTGGCTAATCGATATAGTATCATCAGGAAAAACCGTGAGGTCTTTTTTCTTGACGACGAAGTCACGGTAGTAATAATATATCCGATTCAGCTGATGCACAGAGGTGGTCATTGGTAAAATCACTTCAAAGACGGGGATAAAATCTCCCTGGTAAACAGCTTGCGTCGTATCATAACACCGGGGAATACTATCCAGTACTTCCAGCACCAATTTAGCCTCTACTTTCTCTAGCTCAGGATTAGGAATTCTGAAGGTAAGAAAAACCTCTTTGCCCAGCCGTCGTTTCCCGAAGAATTCTGTGTCTTTTGCCAAGAGTTCAGAAACTACCCATGGGAGGGCCTTCTTCCCTTCAAAATCCCACATCTGCTCTTGACAGCCAAGTTGTGAAAATGCCAAATATGCCTCTAAGATTTCGTCTTCACCAGCTATTACGCCACCGGAAGCAAAGAAAGGCATTTTGGCGTTGTCCGGATGTTGAGTGCTCATTGTTCGAGGAACAGCAAACATCTTTTGACCCCTTGAAATAGTATATCATTCCGCTCACCCTGAACTGTAGTCCTACCCATCAGCGTAACTGTCAACTGTCGGTCGGTAAGAATCCCGGATGACTATCAAGTTAAGCCTCCAAAGCTCTCATGAGCTAATGCCCGAAGAATTTTAGCCCAGGGGCGATTTTGGTGCGGTC
>DAOUCV010000034.1:0-28477 GCA_034432095.1 Dehalococcoidales bacterium | reverse complement strand
TGGTCCATACATCCTCCTTTTTTTCAGAAGGATGTAATATCCCAGTCCAGTTTTGAACCATTAACAGTCTAACTTTCAAGCGTTAACAGTCTAATTTTGAAAAATTAGTAAGATTTTATAAATAGCTAATTGACAAGGTAGTTGCTGACAAATATAATGAACAAACTGCTAGAAATATTATACGAGGAGGTCAAATGAAAGCCGCAGTCTTATACGAAGTAAAAAAACCGCTGGTGGTAGAAGAGGTAGATATAGACCCACCAGGACCTGGCGAAGTGAAAGTGCGTATGGCGGCAACGGCTATCTGTCATAGTGACCTTCATATGCTTATGGGTGATTTGCCGGCAAAACTGCCCGGTGTGGCTGGTCACGAATGTTCAGGCTATGTGGAAGAAGTGGGGCCGGGTGTTACGTCAGTAAAGCCGGGCGACCATGTGGTTATGGCACCAGTAACAGGAGGTTGCGGGCATTGCGTCAATTGTATGTTGGGGCTCCGCAACTTCTGCCAGAATAACATACCCAGACCACCACATCTTCATACCAAGAAAGGGGTACCTATTGCCCCGTTGTCTGGACCCGTAGGGAGCTTTGCTGAATACGTCGTTCTTGGAGAATACCAGTGTGCCAAGATTCCCGATGACATGCCCATGGACAGGGCAGCACTTCTGGGTTGTGCCGTCATAACCGGGTTCGGGGCAGTGGTTAACCGTGCCCAGGTCAGACCCTTCGAGAGTGTCGTCGTATTTGGCATCGGGGGTGTTGGCGTCAATGCCTTGCAGGGAGCGGCATTCAGCGGAGCTCATCCAATTATCGCCGTGGACATCGTGGATAGCAGGCTGGAACTGGCTAAGACTTTTGGAGCAACACACACGCTCAACTCCGCCAAAGTCAAGGACCCGGTACAGGCGGTAAGGGATTTGACGGATGGGAGAGGGGTCGACTATGCCTTTATCATGACACCGAGCATTGAAGCGGTACGTCAGGGGGCTTCGATGTTAGCTCCACGCGGCATGGTGGTCGTTGTCGGGATCGCTCAGGGGGATTTGTCCAAGTTCACCGCGACAGAGTTCATCATGGAGAAAGTGCTCACCGGTAGCATGATGGGCTCGACTCGACTGCAACTGGATGTCTCCCGGTATGTGTCCATCTACAAAGCGGGACGCCTGAAGCTGGACGAACTCATCACCGGCCGGTATCCCCTGAGCAAGATTAACGAGGCGGTGCAGTCTTCTTCGAAGGGAGAGGGACTCCGTAACGTGATCGTCTTCGACTAGTAATACATTCAGAAAGGAGGTTATCATGCCAGTAGTTACCATTGAGATGTGGGAAGGGCGCACCATTGAACAGAAGAAACAGCTCGCCGAGGGAATAACTTCAGTGATGGCCGCAAAGCTCGGTATCTCTCCAGAGCATATCACTATTATCATCAAGGATAATCCCAAGCACAACTGGGCAACGGGCGGTAAACTTGCTTCAGAATAGTGTATAGAGTTGCTCAACACTCCCGAATATATGGTATGCTTAGATAGGATGTAACTGAGCCTCTGAGGACCCAGGGAGGAAGTTATGGATTTTAGAGACCCGGGAAATATTCTGTTTATTGCCATAATAGTCGGACTCCTGCTACTGCAATTTTTCCTCAGGCGGAGACGCTCGCCCCAAGCCACACAACAGCAAATTGTCCAGAACCTGCTGCCGGAAGTAAGATTCAATCTCAGGCTTGCCGAAGTCTTAACTTTGGATTGGCAGGCTAAAAAGTTCATGACAACTAACTGGAAGATAAATAAAAATAAGTTAGACTTTCTTGACCAGTCTTTACAGGCTACCCTCACCGATGCTTACACCATAGCTGAAGACTTCAATCAACAGCTAGGTATTGCCAAAAAATACAAGTCAAGTGGCTACCTGGCTAATATTGATTTAGCGAAGTTGAAAGAGAAACTCACCAAAAGCCGCGAGGGACTGGAAGCGTGGCTCCTGTCTAAGACAGGGACAAAAGAACCCCCGCCAAAATACCCCAGTATCACTGATTTTTTATTCGGCAGCCGAGGATAAAGAGTTTTTCATTTTTGGATAGCCAGCTATTCCCGGTTTTTTGGCGAGAGCTTCTCTTAATCGCTGGAAACGGTCTTGAAAGGAAGCTGAGGAAATGTCATCGGTGGACATGACTAGGGCATCTTCTCTATTATCAGTGTAATACCCTCGGCGCACCCCTACCTGGGTGAAACCATACCTGGAATATAGGTTCTGGGCAGCAATGTTGGAGGCGCGAACCTCCAGGGTAATGATACGAGCCCTTAACTCCGCCGCACGCCCGATAGCCGCCACAAGTAACATTTCTCCTATCCCCTGACGGCGGTAGGCTTCCCGCACGGCAATACTGGTGATGTGAGCTTCATCACCCATCACCCAGAAGCCAACAAAACCGGTAATGTAGTTTCTCATTGCCGGGGATGGTTTATCGCTCAAGGAACGGTCGTGGCCAAACAACCGCCTCAATCTGGACGCCAGCCTGGTCAAACTATTCCCTGAGGAAGCTTTCACCCCGGGCGATTCAACCAGCTTCTCTTCATCATAGGCCACGATATAATGGGCTAACCGATTTCGCAGTTCATGCTCAAAGTTGGGCGGGGGCCATTGGCTGGGGAAGGCTTCACGGTCAATCTCAGCAACCTGAGCAATATCTTCCCTGCGCATCAGACGCACATAACTGGACAAGTCGTCCTCCCCCTAGATAGAACTTTGTTGTCGCTATCCTATATTATCAACAATGTTGGTATCTATTTCAATACAACCCCGAACTATCTTTTTGCCATCCTGTCCGTTATACTATTAGGCACAGGCTAACGCCTGATTATAGCCAGTCCTGAAGCATATCGTAAGTTTCGGACTGGCTAACGGGGGTTGTCAGGTGCCAGGTGAGGAGAGCCTTGTTCAGCGAGCTAAGCAGGGAGACCGGGAGGCTTTCGCCCAGTTATACGAAGAGTACTTCGATAGGATTTATCGTTATATAGCTTTCAAAACAGGCGATAGAGTGGAGGCAGAGGATATGACTCAACAGGTCTTTCTCAACGCGCTCGATGCCATTTCTTCCTTCAAGTGGAAGGGTATCTCCTTCTCTGCCTGGCTGTACCGTATTGCCCACAATCTGGTAGTTGACTACCTGAGAAAGAAGCCAAAACGTGCTGCTACCCTGGTTAGTGAATCGCCGGCTGGTAGTGATGGTAATCCCCAGCTAATGGCGGAGCACAGTCTCGATATTGAGCGGTTGCTGTCAGCCTGTCAACGATTGACTGAGCCACAACGCCAGGTAATTTCGCTGCGTTTCGCTGGTGAGCTACCAATAGCCGAGGTAGCCAGGATTATGGGTAAAAGCCAGGGAGCGGTAAAAGCCTTACAGCACAGCGCTATAGTTGCTCTGCGTAAGGCATTATTGGGAACTGATGAGGAAGTCCAGAGAATTTGATAATATCCTAGATGAATGCTTGGAAAGTCTGCTCACCGAAGGTGCAACGGTAGAGCAGTGTCTCCAGCGCTTTCCGAAGCACGCCGATGAGCTTAAACCATTGCTTGAGACGGCTCTGGCTACCAGGAAGGCGTCAACCATTAAGCCCAGCCCCGATTTCAGGGACAGAGCCAGATACCAGTTCCACTCGGCACTCCAAGAAATGGGGCGCAGGAAGAGCGGGGTTTTCTTTCGGTGGGGCTGGCAGCCACGATGGGCAACGGTAGCGGCTACCGTCTTTGCCCTCTTTCTAGCTGGTGGCAGTACTGTGGCTGCTGCCAGCGGCAGTATGCCGGATGACCCTCTATACCCCATAAAGCTGGCAACCGAGCGGGTGCAGCTCGCCTTTACTTTCTCCGCTGTGGGTGAGGCAGAGCTTCACGCCAAGCTAGCCGATAAGAGGGTGGCGGAAATAATTCATATGGCTAAGGAAAATAAGCCAGAACAGATAGAGCGCACTGCCCAGCGTCTCGTCACTGACCTAACAAAGATAGCCCTTTTGTCCTCGCCCCGGGAGGTGACATCCAGCATAGCTATGGCACCAGCCGCCGAAGAGGCGCCAGTAGCTGAAGAAGCACCCCTGCTGACTCAGCGAGCGGGGGGTGGCAAGGAAGCACACGATAAAGTTGACCGCCGGGCTAGGTTAAAGGAGATTATTATGCATCAGGCTGACAATAATACCGCCCGTCTGCATGCCCTGTTAGAAACAGCCCCGGAATCAGCCAAACCTGCCCTCCAACGGGCAATCGCCCTCTCAGAGACTGGCTATAAGAAAGCCCTGGAGTCTTTCAGGGAAAAACCTTGATACTCCTTTGAAATCTTAACAGGATTTTAGTATTTAGCTGTTAAAATTCTAATTAGAAATGTAAATAGAGCGGAAAGGAGGTGAAACAGAAATGTTTCGGAGCAGGAAGTTTATTATCATTGGAGTGCTGGCTACCGCACTGATAATCAGCGCCTGCATAGGTGGGGTGGCTCTTGCCCAGTCGGGAGGAGGGAGTGATAACCAGTCTCAGTCTAGATTCGAGACCCTGCTGAGCAAAGTCTGCGAGATTTACCAGGCGAAGACAGGAGTCGCTATCGACCAGGCGGCGCTACGAGATGCCTTTACCCAAGCCGAGAAAGAGATGCGAACTGAAGCCCTACAAGACTACCTCCAAAACCTCGTGGAACAGGGCAAGATAACTCAGGAACAGGCTGACGAGTACCTCAAATGGTGGCAGGCGAAGCCCGATATGGAGCAGTATAGACAGCAACTAGAGGAGTGGCTCAAAACAAGACCTGATATACCCTCAGAGTTTAAAGAGTGGCGAGAGGCGATGCCTGACATTCCACTACCCGGACCCTTTGGGGGCTTCGGCGGTATGGGTAGGATACGTGGTTGGGGTAGGTTATGTCCTCCCATAAAATAACCTGGAGTCTTTATTAACCTCACCCCCCTAATTTTTCATAACCTTATCCCCCTTCCCCTGGGATGGGAAGGGGGATTAATTTATATAAGAGAGGCAAAGCCTCTCTCAATAAATGTCTGAATTAGAGGAAAAACCTCTGGAACTAGCATTTTCCTTAATATCTGCAGTATAACGAACAGCTGAGGGAATTAAGTCTTTTGCCTCGCTAAAACAGCGAGGGTTGAGGGGGTTTTTCCCTATTGTAGGGCAGACCAAGGTGCTGATAGGCCAGTTGGGTGGCTATTCGACCGCGAGGCGTCCTCTCCAAGAAGCCCAGTTGTAGCAGATAAGGCTCGTAAACATCCATAATAGTATCAGGGTCTTCGCTGATAGAGGCGGCAATCGTCTCCAGCCCTACGGGGCCACCGTTAAACTTCTCGATGATAGTACGCAGCACCTTGTGGTCTATTTCATCCAGACCTATGGAGTCAACTTCAAGCTTAGATAGTGCCTCAATCACCACTGATTGGGTGGCTACACCATTGGCGACGACCTGAGCGTAATCTCTCACCCGCTTGAGCAGTCGGTTAGCCACTCGAGGAGTGCCCCTGGCCCGCCGGGCTATTTCCTGAAGCCCTGCGGCGTCAACCTCCACATTGAGTATGCGGGCGGAGCGTTTGAGGATTGTTTCGATAGAGGCCTGGTCGTAGAAATCCAGGCGGTAGATGGCGCCAAAGCGGTCTCGCAGGGGCGGGCTCAGCAGGGCAAAGCGGGTAGTGGCGCCAATCAGGGTAAAGGCAGGAAGACTTAGTCGCAGGGTCTTAGCTCCGGGTCCCTTGCCGATAACAAGGTCCAAAGCGAAGTCTTCCATAGCCGGGTATAATATCTCTTCGACCGCCCGGCTGAGGCGGTGGACCTCATCGATAAAGAGTATATCCTGATTACGGAGATTGGTCAGGATAGCGGCCAGGTCCCCGGTGCGCTCTATGGCTGGCCCTGAAGTAATCCTGAGGTTAACTCCCATCTCAACGGCTATGATATAAGCCAGAGTAGTCTTGCCCAGACCGGGTGGTCCATAGAGTAGCACATGGTCCAGCGCTTCTCCCCTGCCTTTGGCGGCGGCGATAGCAATATTCACGTTCTCCTTGACTTTGGTCTGCCCGATAAAGTCCTCGAGGCGGCGTGGTCGTAGACTGGCATCCAGTGGTAAGTCCTCAGCACCGGGTTTACCCGATATAATCCGCGCTATCTTGACCTCACCCCCTTAAACAAGCTCTATTATACCATATCTTCACCCGAGCCACTGGGTGAGCAGTCTAAATAAAAAAGAGAGCCGCCCCAGGTTAATTAGGGCGGCTCTCTACTATTAAACAGGGTAAGGAAACGTCTAGGTATCTACCTCCGCTTCATCTGCTAAATCTAGTGTAGCCGCCCTCAGAGTTGATATCTCTTTACCAGTGCTTAACTTTGGCACCTCCTCAGAAGCCGGGGAGCGGGCGGGGATTAGGCGGCCAATGATCACATTCTCCTTAAGACCAACGAGCCTGTCGGTCGCCCCTTTCACAGCCGCCTCAGTTAACACCCGGGTAGTCTCCTGGAATGAGGCAGCGGCCAACCAGCTATTAGTACTTAGCGAGGCTCTAGTTATACCCAATAATACCGTATGGGCAGTGGCTGGTTCGCCACCCTCAGCCAGTACCTCAGCATTAATATCTTCATACTGGAACCTGTCTACCAGCTCCCCGGGTATTAGCTCGGTGTCTCCGGCTGAATCAATACGCACCTTGTTCAGCATCTGATGAACGATGATTTCAATATGCTTGTCATTGATATTAACCCCCTGGGAGCGGTATACCCTTTGTACCTCGTCTACCAGGTATTGCTGCACTGCCTCCCTACCCAAAATGTGCAGCATCTCTTGCGGGTTGATAGAGCCATCGGTAAGCTGCTGTCCTGCCTTTACCACGTCCCCAGTCTGGACACGAATCGGGGTGGCCGCCGGAACAAAATACTCTCGCTCCTCTTTCTCCTCATAGATAATGGACAAGCGCCCATCTTCAATAGCTACCCGACCAGCAACACCAGCCAGAATTGGCTGATTTGGACTAGCTAAAGCTACCGGTGGTAAAGCAGCTTCATCTCGTCGTATCGAGTCTTCAGCCTCAGGGGCGGGGCAGGCTAATGCGGTTCCTATATCCACCCACTGGCCATCCTCCACCAAAATTTGCCAGCCGGAAGGCAGTGGATATTCGTCGCGGAATACATCTAGGCTAGTAACCCTAATCTTGTCTCCCTCCTCCCCATGAATCACCTCAGCCACGCCGTTTATGTCTGAGATAATAGCCGGAGACTTAGGTGGTCTTGCCTCAAAGAGCTCTTCTACCCTAGGCAGACCGCTGGTAATATCAAGGCCGACCACCCCGCCAGTGTGGAAGGTGCGAAGAGTCAACTGAGTACCCGGCTCGCCAATGCTCTGAGCTGCAATGATGCCCACCGCGGTGTTGAGGTCAATTAGATGCCCTCGGGCAAGGTCTCGACCGTAACACCGCTGGCAGATACCACGTCGGGACTGGCAACTAAGGGGGGACCTGACATGAACCTTGGTTATCCCAGCGGCAATGATTTCGTCTGCCTTCCGCTCATCAATTTCCTCATTCCGGTCAACGATGACTTCTCCAGTTTGGGGGTTAACCAGTCTACTGGCGGCTAACCGGCCGATTATCCGCTCAGCAAATGATGGCAGCATTTCCCCTCTCTGAGGTTCAGATATCCATATCCCATCTATAGTCTCACAATCCTCCTCGAGGATAATGACGTCGTGAGCTGCGTCAATAAGGCGTCTGGTGAGATAACCGCTCTCTGACGTCCTCAAGGCGGTATCAGCTAGCCCCTTGCGAGCACCGTGGGTAGAGATAAAGTACTCCAAGACACTCAAGCCCTCACGGAAGCTTGACTTGATAGGAAAGTCAATTATTCTACCCGAAGGATTGGTCATCAAACCCCGAATACCTGCCATCTGAGCAATCAGGGAAATATTGCCACTTGCCCCGGATGTTGCCATCGTGTAAATACTGCCGTAACGGTCAAGGCTCTCGGAGACAGCTTCAGTAATCTTGTCAGTGGTTTCCGTCCATAACCTGACGACACCATTATACCTTTCGTCCTCGGTGATTACGCCACGATGATACTGGCTTTCAATGAGGGCGGTCTTAGCCTCTGCCTCCTTCAGCAGCTCTATCTTACTCTCAGGAACCTCGATATCACTCATGGCGATGGTAGTCCCAGATTGGGTAGCATAGTGGAAGCCTAGCTCTTTCAAGTTGTCCAGTACCACCGCCATTTCTTCATCACTAAGTAGCTTAGAGCAACCGGTTACCACTTCTTTTAAGCTCGATTTGTCAATTACTTTGTTGTAAAAGCCCAGCCCTGGGGGCAGAACCTCATTAAAGAGGATACGACCAACGCTAGTCTTAATCCTCTCCCCACCTCTCTCTTGAGCTCTGACTTCAATTTCAGCTCTACAGTCAACAGCGCCAAGTTCATAGGCGAGCTTCGCCTCAGCGAAACTGCCAAAGATGGTGCCTTCCCCTTTGGCACCGGGTTTGATGGTCGTCAGGTAATAGCAACCCAGAACCATATCCTTGGTTGGCGTTACTATTGGCTCGCCACAGCTTGGCAGCAGCATATTGTGGATGCTGAGCATTGTCTCTCTAGCCTCTTTAACCGCCGCCTTAGAAAGAGGGATATGAACTGCCATCTGGTCACCATCAAAATCAGCATTGAAAGCTGTACATACCATCGGGTGGAGCTGGATGGCACTGCCATCAATGAGTACCGGCTCGAAGGACTGAATGCTGAGCCGGTGCAGGGTGGGAGCCCGGTTAAGCAGCACCGGCCGTTCCTTGACCACCTCCTCGAGTATGTCATATATCTCCGGCTTGGCCCTTTCCACCAAGCGTCGGGCGCTCTTGATATTGTGGGCAAGACCTCGCTCCAGTAGCTCGCGCATAATAAAGGGCTTAAATAGCTCCAAGGCCATTCGTCTAGGTAGACCACACTGGTGAATTTTAAGTTCCGGACCAACAACGATGACGGAGCGCCCACTATAGTCTACCCGCTTACCTAATAGGTTCTGGCGGAAACGCCCCTGTTTACCCCGGAGCATGTCTGAGAGTGATTTCAACTTATGATTGCCACTGATTGAGGAGGTTTGTCCCTTCTTGCCATTATCAATAAGGGAATCAACGGCCTGCTGGAGCATCCGTTTCTCGTTACGGATAATAATTTCAGGCGCCCCTGTTTCCATTAAGTGGCGCAACCGGTTGTTACGGTTAATAACTCGCCGATACAGGTCATTAATGCCACTGATAGCAAATTTACCCCCCTCCAGCTGAACCATAGGTCGAAGGTCAGGGGGCAATACCGGTAGCACCGTCAAAATCATCCACTCCGGCTTACTGCCACTGCGGCGGAAAGCCTCTATTACTTGCAGCTGCTTAGAGGCTTTTTTGCGGCGTTGGCCTGAATTAGAACGGGTCTCCTGGAGCAATTCGTTACGCAATTCGTTAAGGTTCATCCCCTTAATCAGCGTGTAAATAGCCTCAGCCCCCATCCCAGCCTCAAAAACCTGACCGTATTTCTGTTTCAACTCCTGATATTGATTCTCGGTTAATAGCGCTCGTAAGCGGAGGTTTTTTAGCTGTTCCACCTCGATAGAAAGTTGCTCTTCGAGCTTGGCTTTTTCTGCTTCCCGACTCTGGCGGAGCTGGTTTATTGCTTCTTCTGAAGCCTTCTTCTCAGCGATTTTAGCTTCCAATGCCTCCTGGCGTTTAGCTATCTCCAGTGAATACTGCTCATTAAGTTGCTCAATTGCCCGCTCACGCGCCTCCTCATCTATGGATGTGATAATGTAATGGGAAAAGTATAGAACACGCTCCAGATTCCGTGGTGACAGGTCGAGCAGTAGTCCCAACCGGCTAGGTATTCCCCTGGCAAACCAGACATGACTCACCGGACAGGCCAGTTCAATATGTCCCATCCGCTCCCGGCGTACCTTGGACTGGGCTACCTCAACACCACACTTATCGCAAATCACCCCTTTATAGCGTATCCTCTTATACTTACCGCAAAAGCACTCGAAGTCTTTGGTTGGCCCAAAGATTCTCTCACAGAAAAGCCCGTCCCTCTCTGGCCTCAGGGTACGGTAATTGATAGTCTCTGGCTTGGTCACCTCACCGTAGGACCAACTCCTGATCTGCTCTGGTGACGCCAAAGAGATACGAACAGCGTCAAAATCATTAACTTCAAGCATTCCCTGCTTCTCCTATGTCGGTGTCAGTTGAATCTTCACCGACCTCGATTTCTGCCTTTGGACGGGGCACTCCCCCACTTCCCTTGGCAGAGCCTACCCCCTCTCCTAACGAAATTTCAGCCGAACCTTCAGCAGCTCCCAGCGCTCCCTCCAGTTTAGGCACCGTGACCGTTTCTCCACTGAGGGCTGGCTTTTCTTCCTCATTAATTACCTCAACCGCCAGTCCTAGACTCTGCAGTTCTTTAACCAGAACCTTAAACGATTCAGGCACCCCAGATTGGAGGATGTCCTCGTTCTTAACTATAGCCTCATAGGCTTTGGCTCGACCGATAACATCGTCCGATTTAATCGTCAGAACCTCTTGGAGATTATGGGCGGCGCCATAGGCTTCCAGTGCCCATACCTCCATTTCCCCAAAGCGCTGACCTCCAAATTGGGCCTTGCCACCCAGAGGCTGCTGGCTAATCAAGGAGTAAGGTCCCGTAGAACGGGCATGAACCTTATCCTCAACCAGATGGTTCAGCTTCATCATATAGATTTGACCTACTGTTACCGGCTGGTCAAAGGGCTCACCGGTACGCCCGTCGCGCAGTATCGCTTTTCCGATAACGGGTGAGGGGAGACCCTTTTCTGTGCTGACCCTGGCTGCAACCCGTTCCAGCTCCTGCCGGCTCAGGTCTCGACTGTCTATACCCAGGTCTTCAAGCCATAATCGCAGACACACTTCCTTTGCCTCTCCCGGATAGTCATCAGAGAACACCTTATCGGCATCATAGCCACGGCTTTCAACCCACGCCTTAGCCTTTTCCAGTTGCCAGGTACCAGTATCATCATTATCGGGGTCGAGGTCCACTGCCTCAGCCTTTTGGCTTAGCCAAGCCCTGGCTAGGGCATCTTCAATCGCCACGTCGGTGGCACCATCAAAGACCGGAGTAAGCGCTTTGAAACCAAGTATCTTAGCTGCCCAGCCAAGATGAGTTTCCAGAACCTGACCAATGTTCATACGTTTTGGCACACCCACAGGGTTGAGGATAATATCTACCGGCGTCCCATCGGGGAGGAAGGGCATATCTTCAGCAGGAGCGATGATGGAGACAACCCCTTTGTTGCCATGCCGCCCAGCCAGCTTATCCCCCACCGAGATTCTCCGCCGCTGAGCAACCCAGACCTGCACCGACTCATTGACCCCGGCAGGTAGGTCATTGCCCGAGTAGCGTCTTACATTAATTACCTTACCCCACTCACCATGAGGTACCCGCAGGCAGGTATCTTTGACCTCCCGGGCTTTCTCACCAAAGATGGCTCGCAGGAGTTTCTCCTCGGCCGATAGTTCGGCCTCCCCCTTTGGGGTAATCTTACCGACTAATATATCATCCGGGCCTACTGCGGCACCGATCCGGATAATCCCGTCCTCATCGAGTTCACGCAGGCTCTCCTCACCCACATTAGGCACGTCTCTGGTAATTTCTTCGGGTCCCAACTTGGTATCCCGGGCTTCTACCTCGTGCTTCTCAATATGAATGGAGGTGAACGTATCCTTCTCAACCAGACGACTACTAATGATAATAGCGTCCTCAAAATTATAGCCTTCCCAGCTCATAAAGGCACACAGCACATTCTGCCCCAGAGCCAGTTCCCCCTTCTCCACGGACGAGCTATCGACCAGAACCTGCCCCGCCTCCACATGGTCACCTTTGTTCACTATGGGGCGTTGGTTGGTACAGGTTCCCTGATTGGTGCGCACAAACTTCATCAGTGGATATACGTCCTTGTTGCCATTATCCAGAGTAACAACGATCTGTGAGCTAGTAGCCGAAGTTACGATTCCCGGATTACGGGCAAACAAAACCTGCCCACTATGCTTGGCAACCTCCGCTTCCATGCCGGTAGCTACCAGGGGTGCTTTGGGAGAGAGTAACGGTACGGCTTGCCGCTGCATATTAGCGCCCATCAGGGCACGATTAGCGTCGTCATGCTCTAGGAAAGGGATTAGCGAGGCGGCGACACTGAATATTTGCTTGGGGGAAACGTCCATAAACCGGACCTTATCGGGCGTTTCCCGTAAGTAGCGTTCCCCCAGCCTGGCTTCAACCCTGTCACCGATAAACTGGTTCTTTTCATCAAGTGGGGCATTAGCCTGAGCAATAGTATATTTATCCTCCTCGTCAGCGGGGAGATAAACCACCTCGTCAGAGACAAAAGGCGCTACTTTTACCGTCCTGGGAGGTAGCTTAGATAGAGTATTGACATCCTTCTTAGTGATGACAGCCCCGGCTGTCACGATAGGCTTACCATCGTCATCAAGCACTGTCTCCCGGGCAATTCTCCCCACCAGCCGGTCATAATTATCGCTTATCTCTGAGATAACCCTGCGGTATGGCGTCTCAATGAAACCATAGCGGTTGATTCGGCCATAGGTGGCCAGAGAGCCAATAAGACCGATGTTGGGTCCCTCCGGCGTCTCAATAGGGCAGATTCTCCCGTAGTGAGAAAAGTGGACATCACGGACCTCAAAGCCAGCACGGTCCCGGGATAAGCCCCTTGGCCCCATTGCCGACAGGCGGCGCTTATGGGTTAGCTCGGCCAGGGGATTGGTCTGGTCCATAAACTGGGATAACTGTGAGCTACCGAAAAACTCCCTGATAGCCGCCACTACGGGGCGAATGTTGACCAGAGCGCTGGGAGTAGCTGATTCCGCAGGAATCGTGCTCATACGCTCCTTGGCTACCCGCTCCAGGCGCATCAAACCAATGCCAAACTGGTTCTGAACCAGTTCACCAACAGTGCGTACTCGCCGGTTTCCCAGATGGTCAATATCGTCAGCAGTGTCACTACCGATATTCACCATAATGACATGCCTGATTATCTCGACAATATCTTCCCTGGTCAGAGCTCGCTGGCTTTCGGGAATATTGAGCCCCAATCGCCTATTAAGCTTGTAACGCCCAACATACCCCAGGTCATAGTGCTGGGAATTAAAGAACATATTGTCTATCAGTCTTTTGGCATTCTCAATATTAGGGGGGTCTCCGGGACGCAACTTTCTGTAGATACTCAGTAATGCCTCAGACTTGTCCCTTACCTGAGGCTCGCGCTCTATGGTGGCACGGATGAACTCCCCCTCTGGAGAATTATCTCCCCGAGAAAACAGACTTAGGAGTTCCTCATCACTGCCATAACCAATAGCCCGTAAAAGCGTCGTTGCTGGAATCTTCCGCTTACCATTTATTTTGACCGAGATTACCCCCTGGCTGTTACTCTCAAACTCCAGCCAGGCTCCATGGTCGGGCACCAGTTTAGCCTGGCATAATTTGCGACCGCTAGCCCGGTCTTCTTCAGCAATGAAGTAGACGCCCGCGGAACGGAGTAACTGGCTTACCACTACCCGTTCCGCCCCACCGGTAATAAAGGTGCCTTTACTGGTCATCAGGGGAATATCACCAAAAAACAGGTCCTGTTCCTTGATTTCCCCCGTTCCCTTTATCAGCAACCTTGTCCTGATATAAAGGGGGGCTGAATAGGTCAAGTCTCGCAGACTGCACTCCTCTTCAGAGTAGCGAGGCTCCCGAAACTCGTAGCTAATAAAGCTAATCTCCTGTCTCTTGCCGGTGAAGTCCTGGATAGGAGATATCTCCTCCAGCAATTGTTTTAGCCCCTCTTCCTGAAACCAGCGGAAGGAGTCCAACTGAACCTCAATGAGATTGGGGACGGCTAGCACCTCGGGCAACTTGGCATAAGATTTTCTCAATGAAGACTCTAGTGTCTTTCCCACAGGCGTTGATGGCACAAAAACCATAACTATCTCTGCTCCTTAAACAGGTTTACGGCTCGTTGGATTACAGTAAGAATAATGCTAAACAAAGTAACCCACAATCAGGGATGTAAGAGAGGGTTTAAAAAAAGAAATGTAGCAACTTTAGAAGGCATAAAACCGCATTTTAAGCCTATCACATTTCCTGACACTTGTCAAGTACCTTCGTCCACACAACAAAAAACTGCTTACTGCCCTTTATGCCTAAGCCTTTCCCACAGTTCCTTCACTTTTCCCTTCAATTCATCAATAGCACCGTCATTATTGATGACCACATCAGCATACTTCACCCGCTCCTCGCTAGCTAGCTGGGAACGGATGCGAGCCCGGGTTCGCTCCTCATTCAGCCCGCGTTGCTGCTTCAGGCGTTTGAGCACTGCCTCCTCCGGGGCTATGGTAACCCAGACTTCGTCCACCAGTGAAGTCCAGCCAGCCTCAATCAAGACGGGGGCTTCAAGCACTATCACCTCTGCCCCCTGTTGCCGGTATTCTTCAATCCGCGCTTTTACCATCTCGTACATCCGCGGGTGCATTATCTGGTTCAGCCGTGACAGGGCCAGAGGGTCGTTAAACACTATCTCTCCCAGCTTCTTGCGGTCGATTTCGCCAGTAGGAGTAAGAACTCCCCTGCCAAAGGCATCCACCACCTCACGCCACGCTTCAGTATCGGGTTTGAACGCCTCATGCCCTACCTTATCAGCATCTATAACCACCGCCCCCAATTCAGCAAGCCACCGCGATACTGTAGTCTTGCCAGTGCCTATACCCCCGGTAAGACCTATGACTTTGGTCATTCTATCTATTCTCTTCAAATCTCCCTCGCCAGAACCAGCCCCCACACTGAGGCAGCACCGGCGGCTTTCAGCGCTACGGCACACGCCTCAAGGGTAGCTCCAGAGGTGGAGACATCGTCAATAAGCAGCACCCGCTTATCCCGTAGCCTGTCGTCACAACAGATAAAAGCATCAGCGACGTTGCCCCGCCTTTCTTCCACCGTTGCCGTCCTGGCCTGAGGAGGGGCATGTCGCTGCCGGATGAGGCAACCATCGACTACCGGTAGGCTGATAAGCCTGCCTAGCTCCTTAGCCAGCAGGCTGGACTGGTTGTAGCCACGCTCTCTCATTCGTTTCCGGTGCAGCGGCACCGGTACCAGGACATCGCCAGGCACGGGTTGAGTCAATAGATAATCATTCAGTAGCTGAGCCAAGGGCACCGCCAGACTTCTAAGGTTCCGGTACTTCAGTTCATGAACAGCCTGGCGTATTACCCCCTCAAAGCGGAAGGGAGAGCGAATACCGTCTATCTCAGCTCGCCAGCTAACACAACTTGAACAAAGTATGCCGCTGGGCTGAGGTCTACCACACCTGGAACAAAGTGGCGGCACAACCCGAGGTAATGAACTCTGGCATGAGGAGCAAATAAGCTGTCCCTCTCGCCCACAACCCAGGCACCATTGTGGAAATAAGAAATCAAGTGCTATTCCCCCCAGTTTAGCTACGTGAGGAAACACACTCACCGTCCGTTAGCCCGAATCTTCAGGGTAGGCACGAGGCGTTTTAACGCGAGCGGTTGCTGCTATGCAGTGATCCACTCATAATGGGTTCATCAATGTAGACATCGCCATTCCTGATCTTCAGGTTAAAGCCACAATCAGGATTGGTGCAGACCCATGCTTTGTAAAGAATGCTTGCTCCTTGGCTGCCGAAATCGGACAGAGGTACCAGGTCTCCAGCCTTGCATCTCTGACACTTGGGTAAACTTGGTTGTTCCACTAGGTCCACCTCCCAACCGGAATTAAATTTTTTACAGTATACACCAACTGATAACCGTTGGCAAGGGCTTTTATAGCTTAACCGAGCTAATCAGGCTATAAATAGCCCCTTCCCTGGTTAACTGACTCTTCATTAGGTTAATGGCATCAACTTTCATGGTGCCGCCCTCAAATCTGGTCCCGGCTATAAGCTGTCCTAACCTCTGACGGTCTTCTAATGATGCCTGGTCACGAACCCGGGCTAAAGTCAGATGGGGGGTAAACTTGCGTTTTTCAGGAGCAAAGCCAAGGTGTTCCAGATTAGACTCCAGACGTTGTTGGAGCTGGTATAGCTTATCTGTCTCCTCACTTAACCCTACCCAGACTACCTGAACTCGTTTCAGGTTGGGGAAAGCACCCAAGCCTTTGACCTCAAGATGAAATGGGGATATTCCCCGTGCGGCTTCTTCCATCGCTCTGGTTATCCCCCCAGTACTATCAATAGTAATATTGCCCAGGAACTTTAGTGTCAGATGAATACTATCCGGGTCAACCCACTTCACCCAGGGCTGCTTGCCCGATTTTAACTGAGCCACAAGCCGGCCAAGCTCCAGCTTTAGCTCGTCAGGAAGCTCAATAGCAATAAAAGAGCGGATTTGCTCCATAACGTTTGCCCTCTTTAACTCTCCTTCGACTTAGATACCCAGTAGCTTCCGGGCATTGCCTGACAGAATCAGGCTCTTGGTTTCCTCAGGCAAATCCAGAGACTTTATCTCTCTAAGCAACCGGTTCTGGGCAAGCAACGGATAGTCGCTGCCGAAAAGAACTTTATCCGCCCCAACAAGCTGGATAACCTGACTATACACCTGAGGGCTATAAAGAAAGGGTGACGCTGCGGTATCAAAAAAGACATTGCCCATCACCCGCTTGACCTCAGGCATTAAGGCATAAAACGGCAGGCCACCGCCCCAGTGGGCGCAGACCATGGTTAAATCGGGACAGGCCGTAATAAAGGAATAAAGTAGCTCCGGAGTAACCGCTCCCTTGCCCGGATAATTATGGCCTACTGGTTCGGAGGCATGGGTAAGCAGAATCAGCCTATGCTTCTTGATTACTTCGATAAGGGGTCTCATCACTTCTTCATTTCTTCTTAGGTCAAGTTGGGGCATGTCCGGTCTTATTTCACCGACCCCCCGTATCCCCCCCTTAACACAACGCTCAATCTCACTCAAGGCAGGTCCAGGAGACCGGGGCTGGACGGCGCAGAAACCTACCAGACGCTTAGGATACCGGGCGATTGACTCCAGAATATAGTCGTTAGTCTCAACACAGAGCTCGTGCCTGCTCCAGCTGATATTCAGCACCACCGAAATATCCACTCCGTCCCTGTCCATATCATCGATAAGCTCATCAGCCGTAGCCAGCTTAGCCTTTCTATTAGAGTACAAAACGGCAAAAAGGGGCTCTATGTCAATATACCTATCTCGGTTTTTCTTTATTCGTGGTGGGAAGATATGGGTATGAAAGTCAATAATCATCGACGGATTATAGCACAACACTCTATACTGGTTCAATATGACGCGTTTGAGGGAGCAATATGAAGTAAAAACAAGCCTTGTGAAGATTATAATGCTTTCAAAGCCTTCATTACCCATCGGCTGCTGTAGCTCGCCGTGGACGAGTGTTTATTGAGTTGCGATAGATGATTTCCTGCGGTATGATATTAGTTAGCAGTCTAAGGGTTGGAGTGCTAAAAATTAACCCCGATGGAATCGGGGTTGATTCAATTTTTAGGAAGGAGGTCTAGAATGGCGGTTAAGCTTGAGCCTCTGGCTGACCGGCTGGTGGTCAAGCCCATTGAGAAAGAGGAGGTAACCAAGGGAGGAATTGTGCTCCCCGACACGGCTAAGGAGAAACCTCAGGAGGGGGAGGTCCTGGCGGTTGGTCCGGGCAGATTATCCGAAGACGGGAAACGGATACCAATGGACATCAAAGTAGGTGACATTGTGATTTATGCGAAATACGGCGGCACTGAGATTAAGATTGAGAACGAGGAATTAATCATCCTGCGCGAGAGCGATATTTTAGCTAAGAAAGCTGAGTCTAAGCCTAAGACAAAGGCTAAAGCAACATAAACCAAAGAGATTTAGTATTTGGGAGGAGGATAAAAATGGCGAAGCAGATTATATTTAATGAGGAAGTAAGGCATGCCCTGAAGAGAGGGATAGATACCCTGGTTGATGCGGTAAAAGTAACCCTAGGGCCGAAGGGCCATTGTGTTGCCCTGGACAAGAAATGGGGGGCACCATCGGTAATCGATGATGGGGTTACTATCGCCAAAGACATTGAGCTGCCTGACCCGTTTGAGAACATGGGGGTGCAGTTGGTTAAGGAGGCGGCGAGTAAGACCAATGATGCCTGCGGTGATGGCACCACTACCTCAACTATTCTGGCAGGCGCGATGATTACTGAAGGCTTTAAGAATATAGCCGCCGGGGCTGAGCCTATGGCGCTGAAGAGGGGAATTGCCAAGGCAACCCAAGCCATCGTTGATGAACTCAAACGAGCATCCACCGAGGTGAAGGGTAAGGAGCAGATCGCTCAGGTAGGCACCATCACAGCCAAGGATGCCGAGATTGGAAATCTTATCGCTGAGGTGATGGAGAAGGTAGGCAAGGACGGGGTCATCACCGTGGAAGAGTCCAAAGGCATAAGCTACGAGACGGAATACGTAGAGGGGATGAAATTCGACCGTGGCTATATTAGTGCCTATTTCATTACCAATGCTGAGAAAATGGTTGCGGAAATAGAAGACCCGTATATCCTTATCACTGATAAGAAAATCTCGGCGGTAGCCGACCTGTTACCGGCTCTGGAAAAGATACTACAGGTATCAAAGAACCTGCTTATCATCGCTGAGGACGTGGATGGTGAAGCCCTGGCAACACTGGTGGTCAACAAGCTTCGTGGCACCCTTAATGTTGTCGCCGTTAAAGCCCCCGGGTTTGGTGACCGGCGCAAGGCAATGCTGGAGGATATGGCGATTCTTACCGGCGGCAAGGTGATTTCAGAGGAAATGGGGCGTAAGCTGGACTCGGTTACCGTGGAGGACCTGGGACGAGCGCGCCGGGTGACCGTGGACAAGGACAACACCACTATCGTCGAGGGCAAAGGCTCCGAAGAAGCAATCAAAGCCAGAATCAAGCAGATTAAGGCACAGATAGAGGAGACTACTTCAGATTTTGACCGGGAGAAACTTCAGGAAAGACAGGCAAAGCTGGCCGGCGGGGTAGGCGTCATCAAGGTGGGCGCGGCTACTGAGGTTGAGCTCAAGGAAAGGAAACACCGGGTTGAGGATGCTCTATCGGCAACTCGAGCCGCAGTGGAAGAGGGCATTCTGCCTGGTGGCGGTGTTGCCCTACTCAATTCTCTCAAGGTGCTGGACAAACTAGAGGTTAGCGGTGACGAAGCTACCGGAGTTAACATTGTCAGGAAAGCTGTGGAGGAACCCATTCGCTGGATTGCCCAAAATGCCGGCAGGGATGGCTCAGTGGTAGTGGACACAGTCAAGAAGAGCCCGCCCGGAATTGGTTATGATGCTGAGGCTGACGATTTTGGTGACATGGTAAAGAAGGGTATTATCGACCCAACCAAGGTGGTAAGGTCAGCCCTGCAAAATGCCGCCAGTATTGCCGAAATGGTTCTGATTACCGAGTCACTGGTTAGCGATATACCAGAAAAGGAGAAAACACCAGCCATGCCTTCCGGCGGAATGGACTACGGCATGTAAGGTTGACGTTCGGCACTTTCAGCGAACGAATAGCCGCCGTCCGAAAACGGCGGCTATTGTTTTGGCTGAAGTCACAAGAAAAGTTCTACAGCTTTAACAGTTCGGCTAAAGGCGCATCAACATCAACAGGGCCCACTGCTGCCAGGCGGAGGGAATCACCGACAATTAGCTCCTGGGCTAACTCCTTTAGCTCGTCAGCAGTGATGGCATCAATAATAGACACCACCTGGTCAACAGTAAGAATATCTCCCAGGAGAACCTCCTGCCCTCCCATCCAGCCGGCGACGCTACGGGTGTCCTCCATGCGTAACAGGAGACGCCCCTTAGACAGCTCCTTTGCTTTGGATAACTCAGACTGGGGGACTGGTTCCCTAAGACGGGAAAGCTGTTCCAGAATAGCCTCGATGACTGCCAACAGGTTCCTGGGTTCCACCCCGGCGTAGACAATAAGTGAGCCCGAATCAAGAAAATGGTCAACATAACTATGAATACTGTAAGTAAGCCCCAGCTTGTCCCGAATTTCGCTGAATAAGCGACTGCTCATTCCCTCTCCCAGGATGACATTAAGCAGGTCAAGGGTAAACCGCTTGGGGTGGAAAAGAGATACGCCGGGTAATGCCAAGCACAGGTGGACTTGCTCGGTGTCTCGTCTCTCCACCTTCAGCCGTGGGTTTGGTTGTTCCTGATAGGGTGAGTATCCAGGACGAGGCCGCTGCTTGCTCCAGTTACCCGTAGCTTGACTCACCGCAGCTACCGCTTCCTCATGCTGAATATTGCCGGCAATGGCAACCACCGTATTAACCGGTAGATACTGACTTTCAATGTAGCCAAGAAGCGTATCTCTGGTAACGGCGGCTATTGAATCTTTGGTACCGGCGATATCTCGCCCCAGAGGATGCCCGGGCCACAGAAGTTCATCAATGAGAAGATGAACCTGCTGCGACGGGGAATCCTTGGTCATATTAATCTCTTCGATGATAATCTGCCGTTCCCGCTCTATCTCCTGAGGTTCAAATTTGGAATGGAGTAGTATGTCCACCAGCAGGTCTAAAGCCAAGGGAAAGTGGGGTTGAGCCACTCTAGCCCAGTAGAGGGTTGATTCCTTATCGGTACCCCCATTAAGCATCCCCCCAACTCCCTCTATCGTCTCTGAGATTTCTTTGGCCGTCGCCCGCTTTGAGGTACCTTTAAAGAGCAGGTGCTCAATAAAATGTGATATACCTGCCTCATCCTCGCTCTCATATCTGGAGCCGACGCCAATAAAGAAGCAGATAGACACCGAGCGGGTATGAGGCATGGTAGTGGTGACGATTCGTAGCCCGTTATCTAGAGTCGTCTTCTGATACAAAATCCTACCTCTTTAGGAATCTTCGAGATATATTCTAACGACATTCTGAATTCAGGTCAATTTATGGGCAGGTGTTGACGAATATTTTCAGATAAGCTAAAGTAAAAATGTTCGTCCTGCCGAAGTGGCGGAATGGCAGACGCGCTACGTTCAGGGCGTAGTGTCCGTAAGGGCATGGGAGTTCAAATCTCCCCTTCGGCACCAGGGAAAAGCGCTTGTAGCTCAGTAGGATTAGAGCGGAGCCCTGCGGAGGCTCAGGTCGTGGGTTCGAGACCCGCCAAGCGCGCCATACCAAGTGGGGATATATGGGCGGTTAGCTCAGTTGGTCAGAGCACCTGCTTTACACGCAGGGGGTCAGTGGTTCAAATCCTCTACCGCCCACTTTAGACGATTCGCTGACTCCGGGCGCCTTGCCTTACAACAGGGTAGGCCGTCAAAACGACTCTAATCTTGCCCATAGATTTCTTTTCCCAGCCGGCAGAGGGCTCTTGACTAAAGCCGTCCCATTTTAACAGTCCGCGTACCAATGCTAAAATAAAGATATACCCACCAGGGAAGCGTGTTTGTGGTGAGGTGAAACGATGGCAAAAGACTACTACAAGATATTAGGCGTGCCGAAAGGCGCTTCTGACGAGGAAATCAAGAAAGCCTACCGAAAGCTGGCCATGCAGTACCACCCGGACCGCAATCCCGGCAAAGAGAAGTGGGCAAACGAGAAATTCAAAGAGATAAACGAGGCGTTCAGTGTCCTGGGAGACCCGGAGAAGAGGCGACAGTACGACCAGTTTGGAACGGTCGGGGTGGCCAGCGATATTTTTGGCAGCCAGTACACCAGGGCTGGCTTTGAGGATTTGATGAAGGATTTCGGCAGTGCCGGGCTGGGCTTTGGCTTTCTTGATGACATATTCGGTGATTTCTTTAAGGGTAAGGGCGTTTCCTTCTCCTTCAGAAGCTTCGGTGGCCCGGGTGGCATAAGGTTTGAGAGTTCACCAGGAGGCAGAATCAGCTTTGAGGACCTGTTCCGGCAGGCGGGAAGGACCTCCACAGGGAAGCGGGAAGTCCGTTACGAACTGCAAATCAGCCAGGCGGAAGCCCTTCAAGGGACGAAGAAAATCCTGACCAGAAAAGGGAAAAGGCTGGAGGTGAAAATACCGCCGGGGGTCAAGACTGGCACTATCGTCAGGTTGAGCAACGCTCGCCGCATCACCGACGGCGAATCGGGCGATATCACCATCCTGGTGAAAGTAAAATAGGCCAGATGGTGCCGCTTGAGTATCCCGTGCTTGCGTGGAGTAATGAATAAGGAGCCGATGTTCGGGGTAGGCACATCTGCCCTGTTTACCGGTCCTCTAGGCTAGTTGATTAATTCAGGCTATAATATCTACTGGGAGGGTCAAACGGCGTGGCAATCAGGTTCTATAAAGAGCCAAAGCTGGAAAGACCGCACCTTGTCTGCGGCTGGCCGGGCATTGGCCGGATTGGAATAATGGCAATTGATTACCTGAGACGTGCCATCGCCGCCGATGAGTTTGGAGAAATAGAACCATGGGATTTCTTTGAGCCCCGCAAGGTCACCATACAAAATGGTCTGCTGAAAGACCTGGAGTTTCCTACCAGCAAATTCTACTATCAGAGGCTCAGGAATAGAGACCTGCTCCTGTTTATCGGTGAGGAGCAGCCGGCGGAGGGTACCAGACTGTATGCCACAGGAGAGAAAGCCTACGCAATGGCCAACCTTGTCCTGGATGTTGCCGAAAGATTCGGCTGCCAGAGAGTTTATACATCAGGTGCGGCGGTGACCCAGACCCATCATACCCTGAAACCAAGGGTATGGGCAGTGCCCAACAGTGAAGACCTTATCGAGGAAATACGGGACTATGAGAACACCATCCTGATGTCCGAGATTGAAGGGAGACATGGTCAGGGTGCCATCACCGGTCTGAATGGACTCCTGCTGGGAGTAGCCAGGAAAAGGGGCATCAAGGCTCTCTGCCTCATGGGTGAAATACCCTACTACTTGCAGGCTTCTCCCTGGCCATATCCCAGGGCTTCGGTATCGGTGCTGGAAGTCTTGACCGGCAGTCTGGGGATTGACATTGACCTCATCCCACTCATCGAGATGGCCAAAAAGATAGATGATAGCATTGAAACGTTCTTGGGAAATCTCTACGAAGCAGAGGCGATACCCCCTCCAATAAGAAAAGAGATAAAAGACAGCATTGAGAAAATGAGATTCGTCAGGGAAAGCCCCGGGCCAATTACCGAAGAAGACCAGAGGCGAATCATGGAACACATTGATGAATTCTTCAAGAAAGGCAAAGGGGATGAGAGCGCCAGTTAACGTAAATGTCCGTTCCCAGCCCGAGCTTGAAAATGCCTCTCTCATCGTCGGCTGGCAGGAAGATGCCGGTAAGCTGGGACCAAAGGTAATCGACTACCTCAACAAGCACATCAAGGGCAAGAGTTTTTGTGAAATCGAGCCGGAAAGGTTCTTCCCCATGGGTGGCGTGGTTATTGACAACGACATAGCCCAGTTTCCGGTAAGCAGATTCTATGCGGGAGCGAGGAAGGACCTGGTGATATTCGAGAGCAACCAGCCACCTAACGAGCGGTACAGGTTCCTCAACACCATTCTCGATGTGGGAGAATACTACTGCAAAATAAAGGAACTCTATACCGTTAGCGGGACGATTGCCCCGATTGCCCATACCGCTCCCCGCAGATTAATGACAGTCTTTAACCAGCCGGAGCTTCAGAGGAGGCTTCGAGGCTACGAGCTTGAGAATATGACATGGGAAGGACCGCCAGCCATAAACAGTTTTCTTCTATGGGCAGCTCAAAAAAGGGGAATCCCGGGAGTAAGCTTGTGGCCGGAGGTAGCCTTTTATCTGGCAGGTGCGGAAGACACAAGAGCCGTAAAGTCCGTGCTCTCCTTCTTTAATCGGAGATTTGACCTCGGTCTTGATTGGACAGAGCTTGACTCAAAGATAAAAGCTCAAGATGAGAAGTTAGCCCTGCTGAGGAGGGAGAACCAGGAAATAGACAAGTATATCCGCACGCTAGAGGTCGGGCTTAGCCTGAATGAGGGAGAGCAGCTGGCACTGGCACAGGGAGTGACTGAGTTTCTGGGAAAGACCCCGTCATAGTTCAGTTGCTTATCGAGGTAGTATCATCAGTGCCTCGTCAGGATTGCCTATCGCGCGATATGCCCCTCTCAGGTACATTATTCCTACCAAGGCGCAGGTTACCGCGTCAAGCTCATCACCGCTCATGGTGCCGACCAGCCCTTTAACGCCCACCAGGCTGAGACCTTTTGCCAGCTTCTCCAGTCCCCTTCTCTTTCTTGGTATTTGCCATATGTCCTGGGCGGCTCCAGGATAGGTCTCGATGACCGTCAGCCCCTTGCTTTCCAGCGTGGTTTTCAACAGGATACCCCGCTCCGTGAGCTGCCTCATCGGGCCAAGAGTGATAGGGAAAAACTTGATCCCCATCCTGAGAAGCTCCCTGTCACATTGCCTGAGATGGACGCTATTCCTCTTTGCCAGCGATTCCCTGCCATGGGGCAGGGCTAAAGGAGCGTCTATAGCCGCCACATCCGCCTTAGCCTCAATTGTCTGCCGGACAATATCATCATCGGCATACACCAGGTTGGTGCTGGCCTGGAGGTTGCCGTCCATCACACACATCCCCGTAGGGCGGCTTGCAACTCCGGCAAGGTCAATGCCTACGGCTCTCACAACTTATTCTCCCTTCAACAAGCGCTGGAAAGCCAGAGCATCGTGAAGCATATTGAGGTTATTAAAGAGAATGTAGCCCTCCTTCTCCCCCAACATATTCTTGAGGTGCTCCAGCTCTTCCTTCGTGTAGCGATGTCGGTAATGTGGTCCACCATGCAGGCGGTAATATCGGGTCTCGCCATACACCGGCTTGTTTTCCATGGGGTCAACGCAGTGCACAAGCCCCAGCTCCGAACACAGGGTTTCGATGGTCGGTTCACTCCATCCGCCTCGCGGCTCCCAGGCTAAGATATATCCTGCGTCCTTTACCGAGTTGAAAAATTGCCTCATATTGGCGATGTTCTCCGGGGTCTCCTTGAAGCTCGGCGGGCACTGGAACAGGATAACCCTAGCCGCTAATGCCTGGGCAAATCTCCTTGTCTGCTCCCATGCCTGATGTACCTCCTCACTGGGTTGGAAAAAACCGTAGTGCCCCTCGGTACCTGCCGGAATTTTGATACCTGCTTTACGGTAGGTCGGGCTGGTGCAAGGATGGGTTATCAGTTGCCAGGCCTTTAAGGTAAATTCAAATTCTGCTGGTGCCTCCTGTCGCCACCTCTGAGCAGTTTCCAACCCGGGCATCTTATAGAAGGTCTGCTGAACCTCCACCAGGTTGAACTGTCTGAAATAGTCCTTTCTGCTGACGGGAAACCCGCAGCAACCAACCTTAACCCTGAGTAACCCGTGATTGCTCATTGGTTTAATCGTACCCTGCTTTTTGAGTGTTAGAAGATTCCCCTGGAGGAAGGGCGAGCCGGCCAAATCGGTGCTGTGACAAGAACAACGGGTCAAGTTCTAACGCCCGCAATCTCTCAAACTCAGCAAGCAGCGCCTTTTCCTCACGAGTCAGCTTCTTGGGCATACATACTTTGATTTCAACATACAGGTCGCCCCTCTCCTCGGCAAATCCGGGCATTCCCTTCCCCTCGATCTTGAAAACGCTTCCGTTCTCGGTTCCCTCAGGGATTTCCAGCGACTCTTCCCCGTCCAACCCTGGTATGCCGTAAATTTTCCCACCCAGAATCGCCTGAGTGAAGGTTATCTCTTTCTTCAGATAGAGGTCAGCTCCTCTTCTCTTAAAGACAGGGTGGTCTTTTACGGAGAGCCTGATATACAGGTCACCTGCCATGCCCCCCTCTGTCCCTGGCTCTCCCTCCCCTTCAACCTTTATCGTCTCGCCGCTATCCGCACCCCTCGGAATCCGGACACGAATCTCTTTCTGAACTTCCACTATTCCCCTTCCCTGGCATCGGTGACAGGCGGAAGTTATCCTTCTTCCCTGCCCTTGGCATCTGGGACAGGTGGTAATCCGCCGAAATACGCTCCATCCCGACCTTTGCTCATAGACAACCTGACCCTTGCCCTGGCACTCTCGACAAATTGATATTCCTCCCTTGGCTGCCCCCGTTCCACGGCAGGCGGGACAGGTCTCGCTCTTGGGCAGAGTTATCCTCTTCTCTTTCCCCCAGAAAGCGTCCTCAAGGTCAATCTCTAAATCATATTGCAGGTCTGCTCCCTTCGTTGGCGCCAGCTCTCTAAACCCCATTCTTGAACCAAAAAGGCTATCTCCATTAAAGAACGAATCGAAAATACTTCTCCCCCCGAAACCAAAGCCCCTGAAAAAATCACCGAACACATTTCTCAGACCAAGCTCGCTGAAGATGCTATCAAAGTCAATGCCCCCGAAAATATCCTCGGCGGTGTAGCCTTCAAGGCCCTTATGCCCGTATCGGTCGTATTTCCGCCTCTTAACCGGGTCACTGAGAACAGCAAAAGCCTCATTTACTTCCTTCATTTTTTCGGTGGCCTGTGGGTCCGGATTTCTATCCGGGTGGTACTTCATGACCAGCCTACGATAAGCCTTTCTTATCTCATCCTCTGTAGCATCTCTGGCAATTCCCAGAATCTGGTAGTAATCTCTCTTTTCCATTGGCTACTAACCCTAACTGACCAAGTACCCTAAAACCTCTTACTGTTTGAAGCTGTATTTTGTAATTCTATTTTATTAAGGATGGTAAACTATTTCCACGGCGCCCCATGACAGCGTCTTTTCTTGTCCTTTTTCAATTTTATCCTCTGGCATTACCCAGGGCAAGAAGCCGGAGTCCGTTTTCGACGAGACCGAAAGGTCGAGAACGCCTCCTATCAGGAAATGCCCGACTAAGCTTCAATAGCCTATTTAACGGTGCTAAAATAGATAACAGCGAGCCTCACCTGGCTGCTGGTTGGAAAAGGTGTAATGCCCTTGCTTCGGCCGTAGAACCTACAACGTCCTAATTAACGCCTGGTATCCGGATATGGAACTTAAAGCGAATTGCCTGACAACCGGGATTGGCTCTGTGCCCTGCACGAATGCTGTTACGGCTTGTCATGTGGTGCTCGACTATTTTGACGTGCCGTACTGGCCACAGTTACCTAAGAGGAGCTCCAACGAGAGTATGCCGCAATTCTTTGAGGCTTTCCCTGGCCTCGTTACCGAAGGTGACAGGCTCTATATTGACCCTGATAAATTTGAATTACAACTGGAAGATTTCTACCAGCGGGTCGTTGATTTTGAGACTCGCGGAACTCTCGATGGCTTCGCCATAAGCGAGCAGTACGCTGAGGGCTTACACTCGTTCCTTAAGTTCAAGGAACGGATGAGAGACGTCAAGGCTGTGAAAGGTCAGAGCATTGGTCCCGTTAGTTTTGGTTTGAATGTACTGGTGGCGAATGGAAAGCCAATGATATATGACGATATGATGAGGGACGCGCTTGTAAAGAATCTTACGATGAAGGTGAGGTATCAAGAAGAACTACTCAGGACCATCAGCTCAAATACCATGATATTCATTGATGAATCTAGTCTGGACCTTATATATAGCCCTTACATTGGATATGATGAGGAAAAGGCCAGGCAAGACCTTAAAGCAATTCTGGGCGTTATTAGGGGATTGAGAGGCATACATTGTTGCACGAATACAAATTGGCCTTTTCTTCTCGAACTGGTTGACGTGGTCTCGTTTGATGCTTACAACTATTCTCACAGGTTTCTCTTACACCACGAGGCAATAAAGGGCTTCCTACAGAAAGGCGGCCTAATTGCCTGGGGGATAGTGCCAACCTCTGAGGATGCCATCAGCGAAGATGCGGCCAGCTTGATTAAACGGCTCGAATCAAACTTCGAATATCTATCGGCTAAGGGTATTGAATATGTTGACCTCTTGAGAAAAAGTCTGATAACTCCAGCCTGTGGTCTGGGAACCAAGAGCATCCCGACAGCACTTCGAGCTTTCGAATTGACGAGGGAAATCTCACATAGTCTAAGGCATAAATACTCTCTTTAAGCATACCGCCTTAGCCAAAAATACCGCGATTTGTGATAAAAATAACTTACGATGTAGGCCCTAGTGACTATCGAGCATGAGTCAGGGATATCAAGCATATGGAGAGAAGGATTATTTGAGGCGTGGTTCTCCTAGTGGTCTGGCGGTAACGCTTCTCCCCACCGCATAGATAATCCCGCTGATAATCCATAGGGCAATAGAGACGAAGGGAACCCAGGGCCAGAAATCACGGAGGCTGATAAGAAGTGGTATCAAACCTAGAAAGCCCAAGATAATACATACAATGACCCCTATTAAATACCCTCGCTTGATTCTTCGTGGCGTTTCAATCATTTTTTCTCCTCCAGGTCCAACCCTAACCTCGGGATAGTATGGACCCCCCCTACCAGTAGCACCGCATCAAGCTCTTTTGCCCTGCGAATAGGAAAGTCACCACCCCTAATCTCAGCATTGGGCATGTAGCCCCGCA
>DAOUCV010000033.1:0-24412 GCA_034432095.1 Dehalococcoidales bacterium | reverse complement strand
CTTTCACCTGTTCGGCAGTGAACCTCTTGTGGATCTGGTCCATACATCCTCCTTTTTTCAGAAGGATGTAATATCCCAGTCCAGTTTTGAACCATTAACAGTCTAACTTTCAAGCGTTAACAGTCTAATTTTGAAAAATTACTAAGACAGCCTTGACGGCGGGTGATATAATCTTTTGTTTATGGTATACTTTATAAAATTGCCGTATTATTTATTTCGATAGCAAGTGGTAGAGGAGTAGTGTAATTTGGACAAAGCTAAGAAGAAAGAGACCATAGAGAAGTTTGCTCGTCACGAGGGGGACACTGGCTCGCCCGAGGTCCAGATAGCCTTGCTTACCCAAAGAATAAACCGGCTAACTGAGCACATGGCAGTCCACAAACATGACTACCATACGCAACTGGGCTTAGTTAAACTGGTGGGGAAGAGGAGAAGGTTACTAAGGTATCTCCTGAAGGAGGATGTTGAGCGATACCGTAACCTTATTGGTCAGCTCGGGCTACGCAAATAAAGACTTGGGAGCGGGAGAGACTATTGATAAAAGCCGAGTGCTTTGAATGCGAAGTTGGAGGCAGGAACCTTATTATTGAAACGGGAAAGTTTGCTGAGCAAGCCGAGGCAGCCGTTACCGTACGCTATGGAGAGACCGTGGTACTTGTTACCGTTTGCCTCGGCGAGAAACCCCGAGAGGGAGTGGATTTTTTGCCTCTGACCGTTGATTATGAAGAAAGATTGTATGCCGCCGGCAAAATTCCCGGGGGCTTTATTCGGCGGGAGGGGCGCCCCAGTCAGGAAGCAACCTTAGCCAGCCGGCTGACTGACCGCCCGCTCCGCCCGCTCTTACCCAAGGAATGGCGCAACGATATTCAGGTGGTAATTACTGTTCTTTCTGCTGACCAGGAAAACGACCCTGACATCCTCGCCGTTATCGGTAGTTCGGCGGTTTTGTCAATGTCAAGGGTGCCCTTTGCCGGTCCAGTAGGTGCTGTCCGTATCGGTTATATCAATGACCAGCTAGTATTAAATCCAACATTAGTCCAGCTCGAAGACAGCCTGCTTGACCTGGTTGTCGGTAGTACTAGAGAGGCGATAGTAATGGTCGAGGCGGGGGCTAAGGAGGCTTCAGAAGATGTTGTTGTCCGGGCAATTCAATTCGGTCATGAGGTCAACCAGGACATTATCAGGCTTCAAGACCGGCTTCAGCAGGTTTATGGCAAACCCAAGGTAGAAGTGCCGGTCAGCCAGATTAACCCTGACGTAGTTTCCGCCGTCTCTGCCGTTGTTAATGAGAAGCTTGCCCGTGCCCTAGTCTACCCAGAAAAATCACAGCGGGAACAGGCGCTCTCCGAGTTAAAGAAGGAACTTGTTGAACGGCTGGGAGAGTTTTCCGAAGCAGATATCCTCTCTGCTTTTGAGGATAGGGTCAGGAGTGAAATTAGAAGCAGCATCCTGGAACAAGGGCGACGCATCGGTGGTCGTAGCTTGACCGAGATCCGACCTATTAGCTGTGAAATAGGGCTGCTACCTCGTACCCACGGCTCAGCCCTATTCACCCGGGGCCAGACGCAGGTGCTGACCATCACGACACTGGGTTCTACCAGAAAGGAACAGCAGCTTGATGGGCTGGGGATTGAGGAGACCAAACGTTTTATTCACCACTACAACTTCCCCCCCTTCTCTACCGGCGAAGTGCAGCGCATCGGGGCTCCCGGTCGCCGTGAGATTGGTCACGGGGCTCTGGTCGAGCGTTCTCTGGAACCGGTACTGCCCCGGGATGAGGATTTCCCTTATACCATTCGTCTTGTCTCCGAGGTTCTTAGCTCCAGTGGCAGTACCTCTATGGCGAGCGTTTGCGCCAGCAGTCTGTCATTGATGGATGCCGGAATACCGGTAAAGACAGCCGTAGCCGGGATAGCTATGGGACTGGTTACCGATGCTAAAGGTAATTTTGCTATTCTGACCGATATTGAGGGTATGGAGGATAATTATGGTGATATGGACTTCAAGGTAGCGGGCACCGCCAATGGTATCACCGGGCTGCAGATGGATACCAAGCTCAAGGGACTGAGCCTGGAGATCATAGAAAAGTCATTGAGGCAAGCTAGGGAGGCTCGTCTGTTCATCCTGGATGTAATGAATCAGACCATCAGTTCCAGTCGTCCTGAACTCAGCCGTTATGCGCCAAGGATGTTCAAGATAACCGTTCCCCCGGATAAGATCGGTAGTATAATCGGGCAAGGAGGTAAAACGATTCGCTCGATTATTGATGAGACCAAAACCACGATTGATATTGAGGACGATGGTACGGTGATTGTCGGCTCACCCGATGAGGCAGCTGCCAGAAGAGCTATCGAAATTATCGAGAATTTAACTAGGGAAGTCGAGGTTGGTGCTATATATACGGGGAAGGTAACCCGGCTAATGAACTTCGGTGCTTTTGTAGAGATTCTTCCCGGTAAAGAGGGGCTGGTTCACATCAGTGAACTAGCTGATTACCGGGTGGCTAATGTTGAGGATGTGGTTAAGGTCGGCGATGAAATTATGGTTAAGGTAATCGATATTGACAATCTTGGCCGGATAAACCTGTCACGACGGGCTGTGCTTGATAATCTTTCGCGAATACCCGGAAGCCGGGTGAAGGATTCACTATCAGCCAGCTACCCGTCAAGAGCTCAACGGGGGTCTCGCTCTGCCCAGCGCTCCCAGGCTGCCCGGCCTCGGCGACGTTATCAGGATTAAGGAGTTAAGGTATGGAACCAATCAGACTAGTAGTTCACGGAGCACTAGGGAAGGTGGGGCGGGAGGTGGTCAATGCGGTATGTCAGGAACCGGGAATGAAATTAGTCGGTGCCGTAGACTTAAAAGCCTCTACAGACTACCTTCCTCTGCCTGACGGCTCAGGTAGAGTGCCTATTTCGGCCAGCTTGAGTGATATTCTCAGTAAGTGTCCGACCGATGTGCTGGTGGATTTCACTATCGCCAAAGCGACGATGCCCGCAGCCCGTGCCGCCGCCAAGCAGGGTATTAACCTGGTGATAGGAACTACCGGGTTAACCGCCGAGGAGCTTAAGGAGATAGAAGGACTGTCAAGGACTAATAAAGTTGGCATAGTCGTAGCCCCAAACTTCGCTCTGGGGGCAGTTTTGATGATGCATCTAGCCAAGATAGCCGCCAAGTATATGGACTATGCTGAAATTATCGAGCTACACCATCACCTGAAAGCTGATGCCCCTTCGGGGACAGCCCTCTCTACGGCTAGAGCTATGGCTCAAACCAGGGGGAAACCATTCTCTCGACCTCCGGAGTCGGGTAAGCCTTCCGAGAGCCGGGGAGAGGAAGTTGAAGGTGTGTCGATTCATAGCGTGAGGCTACCGGGTCTCATGGCTCACCAAGAGATAATTTTTGGTGCACCGGGGCAGACATTAAGCATACGGCATGATACTATTAATCGGGAATGCTATATGCCGGGCGTTATGCTGGCCATCAGAGAGGTGGTCAAGCACCCGGGGTTTACCTATGGACTGGACGCTCTGCTTAATTTATAGGGGGAGTGATGAAACAGTATAGAGTGGCTATTGTTGGTGCAACCGGGCTGGTCGGGCAGGAGTTCATCAAGGTCCTGGAGCAACGCCACTTCCCTATGGAGTCAATCAGCCTCTTCGCCTCAGACCGCTCAGCAGGCAGGAAGATGTACGTTACTCATCGGGAGATTGAAGTCAGAGAGACTATGGCTGAGTCTTTCAGAGACGTAGATATTGCTCTCTTCTCGGCTGGTGCTGAGGTTAGCCGCTACTTCTCACCTATAGCTGCCCAATCAGGAGCGGTAGTCATTGATAACAGCGCCGCTTTTAGAATGGACCCCACGGTGCCACTGGTAGTACCCGAGGTCAATGTTGAAGATATCCGGTGGCATAGAGGGATTATCGCTAATCCAAATTGTTCCACCATTCAGATGGTAGTAGCCCTGTATCCACTGCATAGAGTTAACCCCATCAAGCGGATAATCGTTTCTACCTATCAATCAGTATCGGGCACTGGCTCAGCGGCAATGGAGGAACTGACCACACAGACCAGGCAGGTTATGGATGGACAGGGCACCATACCCCATGTCTACCCCCACCAAATAGCTTTCAACATACTGCCTGAGATAGACGTTTTTCTGGATAACGGCTATACTAAAGAAGAGTGGAAAATGGTAGAAGAAACAAGAAAGATAATGCACGCTGATGACATCGCTGTTTCCGCTACCTGTGCGCGAGTCCCGGTATTTATCGGACATAGTGAGGCGGTCAATGTAGAATTCTCTGAACCGATGTCTCCCGAGGAGGCACGGCGCATCCTGGCTCAAGCCCCGGGAGTTAAGGTGTTAGACGACCCGGTCATCAGTCTTTACCCTCAGCCCTGGTCAGCCGCCGGCACTGACGAGGTTTTTGTTGGACGCATTCGCCGAGATGCTTCCCATCCCCGTGGTCTGGTGATGTGGATTGTGGCTGACAACCTGCGTAAGGGAGCGGCGCTAAATGCTGTCCAAATAGCCGAAGAGATGGTCAAAAGAGACTGGTTACATCCAGGAGGTGAGCGAAGTGAAAAGATTAGGACGATTGCTAACAGCCATGGTGACGCCCTTTAATGAAGAAGGGGCGGTTGATTACCAACAGGCCAGGAAGTTAGCCTTAGCCTTACTTGACTCGGGGAGCGAAGGTGTGGTGGTAGCCGCCACCACCGGGGAAGCGCCGACGCTTACCTGGGAAGAAGAGATGCGCCTATTCGCCGAGGTGAAGTCTGCGGTGGGCAATCGCGGGAACGTTATCGCCTATACCGGCAGTAACAGCACGGCTGAGGCGGTGGAAGCAACCAAAAAGGCAGAAAAAACTGGGGTGGATGCCTGTCTTTCCGTCGTTCCTTATTATAACAGACCCAATCAGGAGGGCATCTATCAGCATTTCAAGGCTATCGCCGAGAGCACCAGCCTGCCCATTATTATGTACAATATACCTTCGCGTGTGGTGGTCAACATGGAGCCAGAGACCATCGCTAGGCTGAGTAAAATAGATAACATTATCGGGGTAAAGGAAGCCAGCGGTAATATGGAACACGTCGCCAAGACTCTCAATGGTGCCAGGGAAGGCTTCCTCATCTGGAGCGGTAACGATAATGATACTTTTCCTATCATGGCTCTGGGGGGCTACGGTGTCATTGGTGTTACTACGCACCTCGTTGGTAAGCAGTATAAAAAGATGATGGATTTGATTCTTGCTGGCAAGATAGTCGAGGCGGCGGCTATCCATCGCAGCCTGGTGCCTCTGGTGAACGCAATGTTTATCTCAACCAACCCGGCCCCGGTGAAATATGCGCTTAACTACCTCGGCTTCAAAGTGGGTAAGCCACGCCTGCCTCTTGTCGAGCCCGATGAGAAAGCGGCTGCCATCATCAGGGAGACACTCAAAAAGTATAAGATTGATTTGCCGGTGTAGTCAGTGTGACCTCACTCTCTTTAGTCGTCTCTCCTGAAAGGAACGAGGGGGAGATTTTTTAAGAGATGGAGCCGCTCTTAAGTAAATAATTTCCCTTCCCTATTTCTCGGAGGGAAGGGGGTTCCTCACAAAATGGGGCTGACCTTAATGGTTTCCTCTCTGGCGGAGCCTACTGAGATGATGTTCACCGGACAGGAAATAAGCTCCTCCAGTTTAGTTATATACTGACGAGCCTGCGGCGGCAACTCCTCATACTTTCGAATATGGGTGGTAGAGACCTGCCAGCCGGGTAGCTCCTCATAGATAGGCCGGCACCTATCCAGAATATCAGCGCGGCTGGGGAAATAATCGATGGTCTTGCCATCCAGCTCATAGGCGACGCATATCTTTAGACTGGGCAGGGTATCAAGAATATCGAGGCGGGTAATTGCCGCTCCGGTGAAACCGTTGATTCTGGTGCTATATCTAGCCGCCACGGCATCAAACCAGCCGCAGCGGCGGGGTCGACCGCTGACGGTGCCATACTCGTGCCCGCGCTCCCTGAGCAGGTCGCCAGTGTTGTCCTTGAGCTCTGTCGGCATCGGGCCAGCACCCACCCGACTGCAGAAAGCTTTGAATACACCCAGAACAGTATTTATCCTGATAGGGCCAATACCGGCACCTAATGCGCTTCCACCGGCCATCGGAGAGGAGGAAGTGACATAGGGATAGGTGCCGAAGTCGGGGTCAAGCAGGGTCCCCTGGGCTCCCTCCAGTAAAACCGCCTCCCCCCTGTTCAGTGCCTCCTCCAGCATTATCGTCGTGTCCCGAATATGTGGAGCCAAACGCTCCCCATACTGGCAGTACTGATTATATATTTCATCCAATAATAAAGGTTTTTTGCCATAGACCTTGTTTAGGATGGTGTTTTTATAGTCAAGTATAGTCCGAAGTCGCTCCCGAAAAGCCTCTTTGTCCAGAAGGTCGCCGGCTCTGATACCCAACCTGGCTACTTTATCGGCGAAGGCAGGGCCGATGCCTTTGCGGGTGGTGCCGATCGCTTTCCCACCCCGCGATTCCTCCTCCAGACCATCAAAAAGGATATGGTAGGGCATAATCAGGTTAGCCCGGTCGCTAATAACCAAGTTGTTGGTAGTCACACCACGCTGGTTAAGCAATTCTATTTCTTTAATTAGCACGGCGGGGTTAACTACCACCCCATTTCCGATGATACAAGTGGTCTCGGGATAGAAAATACCACAGGGGACGAGCTGCAGGGCAAACTTACCAAATGGATTGACTACGGTATGCCCGGCGTTATCACCACCGGAGAAGCGCACGACGACCTTGGCTTTTTCCGCCAGCAGGTCAACCACCTTGCCCTTCCCTTCATCTCCCCATTGAGCTCCGATCACAGCAAGAGCCGGCATTATTCCCCTCCCTCAACTTTTTGTTTTTTGCCACACATGAATCAGTCTCTGACCAGCGGTGACAAAGCTAAAGACCGCAATGATGCCTAAAGCCACAATTAGGGCGTAATCAATTTGACTAAACAAAAGGCCCAGTGCCAGCACCACCACCCTCTCCGCCCGGGTGAATAACCCCACCTCACAATCTAGTCCTATTGCCTCTGCTCTAGCCCTAATATAGCTTACAAGCACTGAACCAAGCAAGGCAACACCGACAACTATCACGCCAAGGGTTGATTGTCCCTTGGCATATGTCACCAGAATGCTCAGGAGTAGCACCCCCTCAGCTAGACGGTCAAGCGTAGAGTCAAGGACAGCGCCAAGCCGGGTAACCCGACCGGTGCGGCGAGCCAAGGCCCCGTCCAGCATATCAAAGAGACCGCCCAACAGCACCACAAAACCGGCGGCAAAAAAATGGCTGGTGATAATAAGTGCGCCAGCGCCGAGAGCTAGCAAGAACCCAAACAAGGTTATAGCATTGGGGGGTATCGGCGTCTTGGATAACGGTTGAACTATCAGTCGGGTCAGGCTATCGCCTGCCGTCTTACGAAATCGGGATAATCGGGTCAATGACCGTCGTTCCAGGGGGGTGATATTCCGACTATTCAAACAGGCTTCCCCTTCGCATTATTCAAGATGAAAACGGGCCGTTTAGAATGCCCGGGGCTGATTTCTCTGCGAGCATTCACTAAGCACTCTAGTATAGTAATCAACCACTCTCTGGGCAACACGCTCCCAGCTGTACTTCTCAGCGGTAGCTCTTCCTTTAGCCCCCATTTGCTGGCGTAGTTTTTCGTCTTTCAAGAGGGAAATCAGGGCTCGGGCTAACTCCTGACTGTTCTTCGGTGGCACTAATAGTCCCTCTTCCCCGTGAGTCACCACGCTGGCATAACCGGGGATGTTCGAAGCGACAATCGGCGTACCTACCGCCATTCCCTCAAGCAGGACGATGCCCTGACTTTCCCGTCCTGTGGCTGGCGAACAGTAGACATCTGCCGTCTTGTAGTATCGGGGCAGGTCGGAATAGCGGACGTAGCCAGTGAAAACAACATCCTCCAGATGGTTGCGTTTGACCCACTTTTCGTACCCTTTCCGCAGTCTGGTGCCGGGACCAACGACAATAAGACGGGTGTTCGGCATCTCCCGTTTTATCTGTTTGTATGCCCTGAGCAGATATTTCAATCCTTTGCGGTGCTCCAGACGTCCCAGGAACAGGATGTTCTGTTTTCCATCGCAGAACTCCTCGATGGGAGTTACATTAGGGGAAAAGTGTGCCACATCAACGCCGTTGGGGATAATCTCGAAAGGTCCAGGGATATACTTACTGTGGTATTGCAGGGCTGGCTTTGACACGGCAATCTTGCCGTGTAGCTTGGGCAACCGCCGCTTTATCATCCAGGTACTGATGGGTCTCCCCCAGTTGTAGCCAGGCTTACCATCAGTGGCGTGGAAAGTCCCGACCGTGACCGTGTTTGAAAACCGAAGCACAGCACTGCACAGCATCGGCATAAAGGGTTCATGAAGATGGATGATATCAAATTTCTCTCTGGCCAGCACCTCTTTAATGGTCGGAGCCAAGTGTAACGATATCGGGATGCGGATAATAGAGCCGCTACTTGGAACCGGGCGCGGCTTACCGATGCGGATGAACCTATCACCAAAGGCGTTGACCGCCTTAGACGCGGGGGCAATTACTTTAACTTCGTGCCCCATCCCGGTCAGATAACGTTCCAGAGATGAGATATGGCTGGGCACCCCACCTGGATGAGCAAAGTCGTACGGGGAAACCAATGCTATCTTCATACCAGCCTGAACCCTGCCATAAGAGGTGGTTTTCCACGACTTAATTTAATTTATTCACACCCTCTCCTGGGGAGGAGCCACCTTGGCTTCTTGGTCAGCAGTAATGAACTCTTCCACCATGCGATGAGCTTCGTCATCGGTGTACTGGACAGGTGGTGACTTCATAAAGTAGGCTGATGGCGCTATCAGTGCTCCCATCAGTCCACGGTCTAAGGCCAGCTTAGCACATCTGATGGCATCAATAACTACCCCAGCGGAGTTAGGGCTGTCCCATACTTCAAGCTTGAGCTCCAAATTCAAAGGAACATCGCCAAAGGTCTGCCCTTCCATCCTGATATGGCAAAACTTACGGTCGAGAAGCCAGGGGACATAATCGCTAGGACCAACATGGATATCGTCGGGGTCAAGCTGATAGTCCAGTTGAGAGGTAACCGAGGTCGTTTTGGATATTTTCTTGGACTCAAGCCGTTCCCGCTCCAGCATATTGAGGAAGTCGGTGTTACCCCCAAAGTTCAATTGGTAAGTCCGTAACAGCTTGACGCCGCGGTCTCTAAATAGCCGGGTGAGCACTCGATGAACAATAGTTGCTCCAACCTGAGACTTTACATCATCGCCAATAACTGGCAGCCCTCTTTCAATGAAGCGCTGCTGCCAATACTTTTCACGGGCGATAAAAACAGGGATGCAGTTGATAAAGGCACACCCGGCGTCCAGCACCTGCTCAATATACCACTTGGTCGCCTCTTCACTGCCAACCGGCAGGTAGTTAAGCACCACATCCGTCTCTGTTTCCCTGAGGATTTTAGCTATATTGGCGGTTGAGCCGGGTGCCTTCTGTATTATTTGAGATAAATATTTGCCTAAGCCATCGTGCAGCATGCCTCGCTCAACTATAACCCCGGTAGGCGGGACATCAGTGAACTTGATGGTATTATTGGGTTTAGTAAAAATGGCCTCAGCTAAATCTTTACCAACCTTATTCTTATCAATGTCAAAGGCGGCCACGAATTTGATATCGCGTATGTGATATCCCCCTAGATTAACGTGCATGATTCCAGGTACGAGCTCGTTCTCTTTTGCGTCTTTATAGTAGTGAACGCCCTGCACCAGTGATGAAGCGCAGTTCCCCACCCCTATTATGGCTACATTTATATTGCCCAAAGTTCAATAACCTCCTTTTCAGTAGTACCGGACCACTTAAAAAGACCCGCTAGGATTATTTTTCACCTCCCCTTTAGCACGGCTGAACTATACTCCAATCATACGCAAGCTGTCAAGCCCTCTGCTACCTTCAGCTTTGTCCAAGACTGAGTCTAGCTAGTGAAAAACCTTCTCAGGTTGCCATTGTTCGTTTTCGGGGTTAAAGCGTAGTACACCTAAGAAGCGCCCGTCAAGGCTATAAGCACGGCAACGATTTTTAGAAGCAGGCTGTTCCAAGACAGCCTGCTCAAGGCAGGCATTTCTCTGGTCTCTGTCCTTGAAAACCAGGGGCTGCCCATTCCTTATATCCTGCCTGGCGTCATCGCTCACCACCATAGCTGCCCAATGTAAAAGGACGCTATCTATGGGATAAACAAAGTGTTGCCAGTAGCCATGGCGGAAAGCATCCTCAAGTTGAGGTAACGAAACGGCGTCTTTTATCTCAAAAAGACCACACCTTAAGCGGGTCAGACTCTTCAGATGGGCCCCACAACCCAGGGCTTGCCCTAAATCATGGGCTAGAGAACGGATATAAGTACCCTTACCACAGACCACTTCTATAGTGGCTACAGGAGACTGCCAGTCTACGAGCTCTAAGTGATAGATGTTCACCAGCCGGCTTTTCCGCTCGACCTTAATGCCAGCCCGCGCTAATTCATAGAGCGGTTTACCCTGATGCTTCACCGCGCTGTAGAGCGGGGGTATCTGTGGGATCAAACCGCAAAAAGAGGAGAGCGCTGACTGCAATCGGGCTAGGCTAATCCCGGAGGGGTCACCCTTCTGAGTAGTCCGGCCCTCGGCGTCATAGCTGTCCGTAGCCACCCCCAGTTCAATCTCAGCCCGATAAGCCTTGGTACTATCTACCAGATATTCGATGACACGCGTCCCCTGACCAAGGCAGATGGGCAAGACCCCCGTGGCAGCCGGGTCAAGGGTGCCAGCGTGTCCAACACGCCGCTCTCCGCTCAGGCGTCTGACTAAAGAGACAATGCTGAAAGAAGTCTCACCCCGGGGCTTATCAATATTCAATATGCCGTCCATATTATCAAGCCTTACTGAAAGGCTTCCCGTTAACTTTCGTTGGGAAACGCCGGTCTTAATCGGTTTTTCTCTGGGTAACCTCATCAATCAGCCGTAGTAGGTGGTCGCCCCGCTCGATGGAATCATCCCACTGAAAGTTCAGTTCGGGGGTATAGCGTAGCTTCAGACGCTTGGCTAGCTCCCTCCGGAGGAAACCCGAAGCCAAGGCCAGTACGCTCAGCACTTCTTGTTTTTGTTCCTCGCTACACATGGTGCTGACGAAGACCTTGGCGGATTTCAGGTCAGGGGAGGTAACCACCTCGGTCACCGCAACGAAATCACCAAGTCGCGGGTCTTTGACTTGGCGTTGAAGCAATTCACTGATTTCCTGACGGATGAGGCTATTTACCCGTTCAATGTGGTATGCCAAAACTATCCCCCTAGCGTGTTTCCTCGATCCTAAAGAACTCCAGCATGTCCCCAACCTCAAACCCGTTGAAATCCTTGATGCCTACCCCACACTCCAAACCACTGGTCACCTCCCTGACATTATCTTTGAAGCGCCGCAAACTACTGACCACGGATTCGGATACGGTTTTCCCCTGACGCCGCACCCTGACCGAAGCTCCTAGACTTACCTTACCCTCGGTGACATAGACACCGGCTACCCTGCCCATTTTCCCGCTAGGGAAGACCGCCCGCACCTCAGCCCGGCCGTCAATAACTTCGACCTTAGAAGGCTCAAGCATACCTTTCAGAGCCTTGCTTACATCGTCCACTAGATTGTAAATAACGTTATAATAACGGATGCTCACACCTTCCAAATCGGCCAATCGCTGTGCTCCTGGCTCAGACTCGGTATTAAATCCGATAATGATTGCCTTAGAAGCAATAGCTAACATAACATCACTCTCAGTAACATTACCACTGGCACTGCGAATAACTCTGACCTTGACTTCGTCTGTTGATAGCTGTTCCAGAGAACTTTTTATCGGTTCAATACTGCCTTGAACATCGGTCCTGAGGATAACATTGAGCTCTTTTACCTGCCCCTGGCTTATCTGGTCAAATAGATTGCTGAGGCTTACTGTTCTTGTTATTGCGGAGGGCTCTGGTTGCATCTCCGCCCGGCGCTTCTCAATTAAAGCCCTAGCCTCGCGTTCTCCGGCGACAACCGTCAAGGTATCTCCCGCCTGTGACACGCTGCTTAAGCCGAGTATCTCGACCGGGCTGGCTGGCCCTGCCTTTCTCACCGGCTTACCCATATCATTATACATAGCCTTTACCCTACCCCATATGGTGCCAACCACTACCGTGTCACCAACCTTGAGTGTGCCATCGTGAACCAGGACGGTAGTTACGGCTCCTTTAGTCTTGTCCAGTTTAGCCTCGAGAACCACACCTACGGCTGGTCGAGAGGGGTCAGCCTTAAGCTCCTCCATCTCAGCCACAACCAGAAGGTTCTCCAGCAGTTCTGTGATGCCTTTCTTCTCTTTAGCCGAAACCGGAACGCAGACGGTGTCTCCTCCCCACTCCTCAATAAGCAAACCGGCATCAGCCAGCTGTTGCTTGACGAGCTCCGGGTTAGCCTCGGGTTTATCAATCTTATTAATAGCCACCACAATGGGCACCCCGGCGGCCCGAGCATGGTCGATAGCTTCTAAGGTCTGCGGCATGACTCCGTCATCCGCCGCCACTACCAGAATAGTGATGTCGGTTACTTGGGCTCCGCGAGCTCGCATAGCGGTAAAGGCCTCATGACCCGGGGTATCGAGGAAGGTAATCTTTTGTCCGTTAACTTCTACTTGATAAGCCCCGATACGCTGGGTAATGCCCCCGGCTTCACTATCCATGACGTTGGTCTGCCGGATAGCATCAAGTAGCCTGGTCTTGCCGTGGTCAACGTGTCCCATAACCGCCACTACCGGAGGTCGCGGTTTAAGCCCAGCAAGTTCTTTGCCCTGCTGGAGTTGTTGTTTCTTAATGTCCCGGATAAGGCTGGATGGCTTTCGCCCCGCCCGAGGCTTCAAACGGGCTTCATAACCCAAACCAGCCACCACCGCCGCGGCTGATTCGTAATCAATGGCCTGGTTGATATTAGCCATAATGCCATTCCTCATCAGCTGTTTGATGATATCTATGGCGCTAACCTGCAAAAGGTCAGCCAGTTGCTTGACACTCAAGGTGTCAGGAAGCTCAATCAAGCGAGTCTTCGCTGATGAGGGCTTAGTACTGACTCCCTCAGCTAAGGGTGCTGAAACGTTGTCCGGCTTACTTCCCTTTGCCACTACCTGCTCCTCATGCCGATGCTGAAAAATGTAGTTTTTCAGCTGTCTTAATTAGTTGCTCGCGATTATCTTGGGAAAGGGTGGTACGCAAGGTGTGCTCTAATCGACTACCCTTTAACCCCGCCTGCCAGCACTCCTGTTTCGGGCACAGGTATGCACCCCGTCCTGCCTTCCTGCCACTGCTATCAACCTCGACACTCCCATCGGCAGTGCGTACCAGGCGGATTAGCTCCTGTTTAGGTCTTACCTTGCGACAGGCTACGCAGGTTCGCTGGGGTATATGCCTGACTGAGTGCAAGCTAATATTCCTCCTCATCCTCGATAAACATTTCTCGTTCTCGGCGGGGTTTCCTGCCTTTGGCTCTCTCCTCTTCAACTTCCCTGCCCAGGGGACCTTTCTTTTTCTTCTTTTTGACTTTAGTCTGCGGCTTGGTCGGCGCCAATGTTAAAATGTCTTCAGCAAACCGGAGTTGAGGTTTGTCTGCCGTTGGTGGTTCAAAAGAAACTGGAGGAGAAACGGGTGAGGCATCGAGAGCCGGCAAGGCTAGCTTTAATTCTCGGGGTATTTCAGATGGCACTTCTTCAGCAACCGCCACTTCTGCCGCCTCGACCGGAGCTTGGGCTACCTCTGCCCTTTCTGCCTCAACCGCGGAAGCACTCTTAATGTCAATTCGCCATCCAGTGAGCTTGGCTGCCAGCCTGACATTCTGCCCCTCTTTGCCGATAGCCAGTGAAAGCTGCCTATCGGGGACAACCACCGTAGCGACCCCTTCCTCCTGATTCAGTTGAACATTTAGTATCTTTGCCGGGCTGAGAGCATTAGCAATAAAGGTAGCGGCATCGGGGCTCCACATGACGACGTCTATCTTTTCCCCGTTTAACTCAGTGACAATATTTTGTATCCTGATACCTCGCAATCCAACACAACAGCCAACCGGGTCAATACCGTCCTGGCGTGCTGTTACCGCTACCTTACTTCGATAGCCTGCCTCACGAGCAATTGATTCTATAGCTACAACTCCGTTAAAAATTTCAGGAATCTCCATTTCGAAAAGCCGGCGAAGTAAATCCGGATGCGAACGTGACAATATCACCCGAGGCCCCTTGTTAGTTCGGACTACCTCCAGAATGATAACCTTAAGCCTTTGACCTACCCGGTACCTTTCGCCGGGCACCTGCTCAGTTGCCGGTAATATCGCTTCGGTCCTGCCCAAATCGACTAGGATTTGTCTTGGTTCAATACGTTGCACTAGCCCGGTGACAATATCACCTTCCTTACCAGCGTATTCTTCGAAGATAGCGCTATGCTCTGCCTCATGAAGGCGCTGCAAAATAACCTGCTTCGCCGTTTGAGCCGCAATACGCCCGGCATTGCGAGGGGTAGCTTCTACCATAAGAGCCTCACCTATCTGGGCGTCCGGCTTGATTTGGCGTGCCTCCTCCAGTGATATCTCTCTGGAGCCATCCGAAGGTCGTTCCACCACAACCTTCTCAGCCCACACTTGAACCTGGCCCGTTGTCGGATTAATCTTTACCGAAATATTCTGGTTGGGAGCAAAGCTATCCTTCTTGTAAGCCGATACCAGCGCTGCCTCGACCGCAGAAAGGACTACTTCACTGGGCAGGTTTTTCTCCGCCGAGATTTGTGTGATAGCGAGTAAAAAATCACTCTTCATCTCGGGTCAGGACCTCCAATCTTAAAATTCCACTATAATAAAAAAGTGGGAACAAAACCCACTTAAATACTCAAAATAAGCATACCACAATCAGCTAGAAAATGCAAGTTGTCTATATAGAAAGAGAGTTTAGAAAGGGGAGGCACTCTTTTTGGGAACCGCATACAAAGTGGAGAGTCAAAGAAGGGCGAAGCCTCTCTTATATAACTAAATCCCCTTCCCCTTTTTAAAGGGGAAGGGGTGATAAACGATGTGATGTCAGAGTCTAGAAATCCTAGCGCTGGTGGGCTATAATAAAAGTTACTTTGTCTATTCTGCAGCGGAATATGGAGACAAAAAAGTTAAAAGCTTCAGTCATAAATGAAATAGACGCCCGCCGTGATCAGCTTCGGGAGCTCTCTCTGAAAATCCACTCAACCCCTGAACTGGGTTTTCGCGAAGTCCAGGCCGCCGGCTGGTTAAGCCAATACCTGGAGGAAAACGGTTTCACCATAGAGCGGGGTATCTGCCAGCTACCAACCGCTTTCAAAGCCAGTTACGGAAACGGGAGGCCATCTATTGCGATTCTGGCTGAGTATGATGCTCTGCCTGAGCTTGGCCATGCCTGTGGTCACAATATCATAGCTACCTGTGCTGTTGGTGCTGGTGTGGCTTCTAAGCCAGCCATTGACCAATATGGAGGCAGTGTTCTGGTTATCGGCACGCCGGCTGAGGAGCTATATGGCGGTAAAATTATAATGGCAGAGAGGGGGGCTTTTAAAGGTTTGGATGTGGCGATGATAGTGCACCCGGGGACAAGTGACACCGCTACCACTGAGGCTCTTGCCTGCCAGAATCTAGAAATTGAATTTTTTGGCAAAGCGGCTCACGCTGCGGCCAGTCCAGAGCAAGGCATCAACGCCCTGGAAGCCATGCTCCAATCCTTTGCCGCCATTAATTCACTGCGCCAGCACATCAGGAGTACCGCCCGTATTCACGGTATTATCACCGATGGCGGGGAAGCCGCGAACATTGTGCCAGCCCACAGCGCCGGGACTTTCCTGGTGCGTGCTAAGGATAATGCCTACCTTGAGGAACTCAAAGAGAAAGTTCTAAACTGTTTTATCGGGGCGGCTACAGCTACCGGGGCTAGACTGCAATACAAGTGGGATAAGGTGTGTTACGCTCCGATGCGCAATAATCTAACCCTAGCCAAATTATTTGCCCGGAATATGGAGTCTCTGGGGCGCACTGTTGCCCTTTCTGACCCCGAACGTGCCTTTGGTAGCACCGATATGGGTAATGTCAGCCAGTTAGTACCCAGCATCCACCCCTTTATTGCCATAGCTGATAAGGAGACTCTAACCCACTCCCCCGGGTTTGCCTCGGCGGCTGCCTCAGATAGCGGCATCAAGGGGATGCTTGATGCCGCCAAAGCTCTAGCTATGACGGTGGTTGACCTGCTCGCCAGTCCGGAAACGCTAGCCAGGGTCAGGGAGGAATTTGGGCAAGGGCAATGATCAGGATAGGCATTCCCAGGGCGTTACTCTACTACCAATACTACCCGGCGTGGAAGACCTTCTTTGAGGAACTCGGGACAGAAGTGGTGGTTTCGCCACCAACTACCCGGGCTATGTTAGAGGAAGGTTCAGCTCGGGTAGTCGCCGATACTTGCTTACCCGTAAAGGCTTTTCTGGGGCACGTTCTTTCCTTGGTGGGGAAGTGCGACTGGGTTTTTATTCCGGCTATCCGCAGCGTGCAGAACAGGGTCTATAACTGCTCGAAGTTCCTTGGCTTACCCGATATGACCAAAGCGGTTATTCCTGAGTCACCCCCAATCCTGGAGATAGAGATTGATATCAATAAGGGGAAAAGTGAGCTTTATCAAGCTATCTATAAACTGGGGCGGCATTTTACCTTTAGTCCATTTAAGGTCAGGCGAGCTGGCCTGGCTGCCTGGCGGGTCTACCGGGACTACCGAGAGTTAATGTCCCGTCAGGGATTAACCCCACCTGACGCAATAGCAAGAATATCAGACACAAACGGGGAAGAGCTCAAGGCAGCTTCCCGATATTCAGCTTCAACACGGGAAGCGATTGCTCTCATCGGTCACCCGTACCTCCTCTATGATGAATATATCAACCATCGCCTTATCCAACGGCTGGAGCAGGCGGGCAATAAGGTGTTGACCCCGGAGATGGTCAGCGCCCGGGAGCTTGAATCGGCGGTAAACAGGCTTATCGGTGGCGCCTACTGGACGTACGAAGAAGAAGTCGTTGGCGCTGGCGGATACTACTTGCAAAGCGGCGTTAATGGTGTTATTGGTATAATGGCTTTCGGTTGTGGACCCGATTCACTAATGATGGACACAGTACGCCGGCAATCGGCCAGGTTAAGGGCTGCTCCCTTTATGTGTCTTACCTTGGATGAGCATACCGCTGAAGCCGGGGTAGTGACCAGACTGGAAGCCTTCACTGACATGATTCGGAGGAGGAAAAGGAAAAAGACGGAACTATGCGTGTAAGCATGCCCCATATGGGGAGTCTGTATATACCGCTTAAAGCGCTCTTTGAAAGGCTTGATGTTGACTATATTCTACCGCCGCTGACTAATCAGCGGACTCTATCCCTTGGTGTTAAGCACTCCCCTGAAGGGCTGTGTATTCCCTTTAAACTGACTCTGGGTAACATGATTGAAGCCGCCGAGCTGGGGGCGGATACTCTGCTTATGGCTGGGGGTTATGGTATCTGCCGTCTGGGCTATTACGCCAGAACCCAGGAGGAAATCCTGCGTGACCTTGGCTATAATATTGAAATCATTAAATTAGGGGTTTCGGAGCAAAAGCTTTTGGGCTTGTTGAAAATAATCAAGCGCTTGGCAAATGATGCCCCCTGGTCTAAGATTATTTCAGCCTTCCGCTTCGGTCTGAGCAAACTAAACGCCATGGACAGGATAGAGCGCGTGGTGCAAAAGGTGCGACCGGTAGAGCTGATAAAGGGGACAGCTAACCAGATATACTCTAGGTCGCTTGTTGCTATTGATAAGGCTGATGATTACCGCACCTTGAAGAAGGTTGAAGCGGAGTATATTGACCAGCTTAATCAGGTAGCTAAAGACCCTGAAGCCAGACCACTGATAGTGGGCGTTACCGGGGAGTTCTATGTAGTGCTGGAGCCCTTCTCTAATTTTGATGTGGAGAGTGAGCTAGGGAAACTGGGAGTGGAGGTAAGGCGGACCACCTTTATCTCCGAATGGACCAAATTCAGCCTGTTCCTTAATCCCCTGGGCGTGAACGAGAAGGACAGGATTCACCGGGCTGCCTTGCCCTATCTTAAACGAGATATTGGTGGCGACGGCTGGGAATCGGTGGGAGAGAAAGTCCTGCACAGTAGGGAATATGATGGTATGATACATCTAGCCCCCTTCACCTGTATGCCAGAAATAATAGCTCAGAATATTATGCCCAGAACTAAGGAGAATATTCCGGTGCTGACCATCCTTTGCGATGAACAGATAACCAAAACGGGTATGCTGACCAGACTGGAAGCCTTCGTTGACCTGCTTGAGCACCGTCGGCGGGCAGGTAATCACCGTCAGCAAAGAGTAAACATTTAAGGAGTGTTGATGGAAGCCTATCTGGGTATTGATGTTGGCTCGGTAACCACCAAGCTGGCGGTACTGGATGAGAAGGACGAGCTTATCGCCCACGTCTACCTGCCAACGCAGGGTAAGCCTATTGAGATGGTGCAGCAGGGGCTCGGGCAGATTAAAGAGAAACTGCCCCCTGATGTTGACATCTGTGGTGTGGCTACCACTGGCAGTGCTCGCTATCTGGCTGGGGTCATTGTTAACGCCGATTTGGTCAAAAATGAGATTACCAGCCATGCTACGGCTGCCCTGTTCTATTTTCCCCAGGTGCAAACTGTCATTGAGATAGGTGGACAGGACAGTAAGATTATCATTATCAGGGACGGGATTGTCACTGATTTCGGCATGAATACGGTATGTGCCGCGGGTACTGGTAGTTTCCTTGACCACCAGGCGCTGCGCCTGAATATGAGTATTGGGGAATTCAGCCAGCGAGCGATGAAGAGTCAGACCCCGGTGCGTATCGCCGGGCGATGCACGGTTTTTGCTGAATCAGACATGGTTCACAAACAGCAGATAGGTCATCAAATTGAGGACATTCTCTACGGATTATGTCAGGCATTGGTACGCAATTACCTCAATAACGTTGGTCTGGGAAAGGAAATTAAACCTCCGGTAGTATTTCAGGGCGGGGTTGCCTTTAACCGGGCTATCGTTAAGGCTTTGGAGGAAGAGCTTAAGACCGAGGTTATTGTGCCACGCCATCACGAGATTATGGGAGCCATAGGGGCTGCTCTGCTGGTACACGAAGAGATGGCTAGCAGTAAGAGGAGCAAGTTCAGGGGGTTTGGCGTAAGCGAGGTAAAGTACCGTACCTCCTCGTTTGAATGCAAAGCCTGCCCCAATCTATGTGAAATAGCTCAAATCTCCACCAATGGTCAGGTTCTTGCCCGGTGGGGAGGGCGCTGTGACCTCTGGGAAAGAGTGTTGATTGAGGAGGGCAAATGATAATCGCCGTTGATGCCGCCGGCGGGGAGTATGCTCCCCACGAAATCGTCAAGGGGGCTATCAGAGCGGCTCGAGAGTATGAGGTAGAAATTGCCCTGGTGGGCAGGAAAGAGATACTCCGTGTGCTGGCTGGTCGCTATATCGGGAAATTGGGCATTAAAATTATTGACGCCAGCCAGAATATCGGTTCTGACGAATCACCCATTGAAGCCGTCCACAGTAAGCCAGACTCTTCAATAGTCGTGGGCACCAACCTGGTAAGAGACGGTCTAGCCTCAGCCTTTGTTTCCGCAGGCAATACGGGGGCCATTTTCTATTCGGCTCTGGTTAGTCTAGGCAAGATAAAAGGGATAGAACGTCCGGCTATAGGCAGTCTCATTAGCATCAATAGCGTTGTCCCTGTCCTCCTTATCGATGCCGGGGCTAACGCTGACTGCCGACCAAAGCACCTGGTTCAATTTGCCCAGTTAGGCTCCACCTATATTAGAGAGATCTTCGGCATCGACTCTCCCAGCGTTAGCTTGCTCAATAACGGTGAGGAGGAGACCAAAGGCAACCGTCTAGCCCGAGAGAGTTATCAACTCCTCAAAAAGACCAAGCTAAACTTTCTCGGCAACATAGAGGGTCAGGATATGCTGACAGGAAAAGCAAATGTCATCGTTACGGATGGCTTTACCGGTAACATCGTGCTCAAAACGATAGAGGGCTTAAGTGCCACCTGGTTGTATTCTCTGGGTCAAGTCGGGCAGATTTTCTCCAAGGCTTATAGCCTTTCATCACGAGCCTCGGACCGCGGTATTGGGATGGACTCTTGGTCTAAAAGGCTGGACTACCGGGAATCCGGCGGGTCGTATCTTCTGGGAGTAAACGGGAATATTATCAAAGCTCACGGCCGCAGTCGGGCAAAGGCGATTAAGAATGCTATTGGTTTAGCCAAGCAGGCTGTAGAACGAGGCATCTGTGAGAGAATTAAGGAGGAGAGCTATGAGTAAGCCTGTACTGGTAGATGATGGTAACTTTGAGCGAATGGTGCTGCAGGCTAAGAGACCGGTGTTGGTAGACTTCTGGGCAGCCTGGTGTAAACCCTGCCTTATGGTTGCCCCAATACTTGATGAGCTGGCAGAGGAGTATAGCGGTAGGATAGATTTTGTCAAGATGGACGTTGACCGCAACCCGAAGACGGCAGCTAGCTATAGCATAAAGAGTATTCCCACCCTTCTTATCTTTAAGAATGGAGAGCCTGTCTCCCATATTGTGGGTGCCAGGCCGAAAAGAGAGTTGCAGCGAACTCTGGAGAGTGCCCTTGGCAAAGGATGACATTCAAATCACCATCATCAATGATAGCCGCCGGCATGAGTGCGAGGCTGAGTGCGGGGTGAATTGGTCTTCCCCCGAAGCCGTAACTTTAGCCCGCCAGCGCGTTAAAGACAGGTTTGGCGATAGAGTGGGGCTGGTGTATCTTGACCTGTCGAAAGATACGACTAATCCCGAGGCACTAAAATGGAGTGCAGAAGTCAAGGGCGGAAACCTCTCGTTACCACTGCTGCTGATTAATGGTCAGCTTAGAATTTCAGGGCGGTTTGACATTCGCCAGTTATTGAACGTTATTGAGGTTGAGATAGAGTTGGGGCATAACGCTGATGGACAAGCGCCGTTATGATGTGATTATCATTGGTGGTGGTCCGGCGGGACTTACTGCCGGGCTTTACACCGCGAGAGCTCGACTGAATAGCCTGCTCATAGAGAGGGCACTCATCGGCGGTCAGATGACCAATGCCGAGCGGATAGAAAACTTTCCCGGCTTCCCGGAGGGCATCAGTGGCTATGAGCTGGGTCAACTGATGTACCAGCAGGCAACAAGGTTCGGCTTGCGGACGCTGACCGCTGAGGTTACCGGCATTGAGCTTAAAGAAGACGGGAAAGTGGTAACGACCACCGAAGGCAATTTTGTCGCTAAAGCGGTAATTATTGCTGGCGGCTCAAAACGGAGCAAGCTGGGTGTCCCTGGGGAAAAGGAGTTCACTGGCAAAGGGGTGTCTTACTGTGCTACCTGTGATGCGCCCTTATTTAGAGACCAGCCAGTAGCTGTCGTTGGTGGTAGTGATGTGGCGATCACCGAAGCCCTGCATCTGGCGAAGTTTGCCACCAAGGTTATGGTGATACACCGTCGTCATCAGCTCCGGGCTACGGCGGTTCTACAGGAAAGAGCCTTCGCTGAGCCCAAAATAGAATTCCTGTGGGATACCACGGTGGAAAGGATTGAGGGCGAAGACTTTGTGAAAAGACTCAGGCTCAATCAGGTGAAAACCGGGCGAAAATCAACTCTGGAGGTAGCCGGGGTCTTTGTTTGTATCGGCGCTCAGCCGGATACCGAGTACCTTAAGGGTACCCTGCAGCTGGACGCCACTGGTTATATTGTCACTAATGTGAAGATGGAAACGGAAATTCCGGGGATTTTTGCGGCTGGCGATATACGCCGGGACTCTGGCCGACAGTCAGTAATTGCTGCCGGCGACGGGGCTACCGCCGCCATCTACGCCCAACGCTTCCTTACTGAACAGTGAAGTCAGCCAGGTTAAGCCCTCGTAACCTTCTTTTACTGCCCTAGTCTTTCCTCTGTTGCTTTTTCAGGTTGTGCCGCTTCTTCAGGGGCTTCAGCCTTAACCTCCGCTTCGACCTTCCCGACCGGTACTTCCCTCTCTACATATCGGATGCTGACCTTGGCTACCAATTGTTCCGGGTTGTTTAAGACGGTAACCCCGTCAGCTAGCCTGATGTCCTTCACGTGGATTGCCTGCCCTGTTTCAGTGAGAGAACTCACGTCCAACTCTATCCGGCTGGGGATTCTGTCAGGGAGACATTCAATAGTCAGGCTGTTCAGTTCCTGTGTCAGAAAGTTCTCTTTTAATCTCAAAGCTGGGGCTTCTCCAACCAGAACGATAGGCACCTCCACCTTAATTTCCTTTTTCATGTCTACCTGATAGAAATCTACGTGAAGCAACTCATCGGTTCGCGGCTCTCTCTGGACTTCGCGGACCATCACAGTTCTGGGGGTTTTCTCTTTGTCAAGTTTGAGGCTGATAAGCCCCGTCTTCCCTGTCCGAACTAGCACGTGCTGAAGTTGTGCCGTATCACACTGGAGTGGCATCGGCTCAACATTGGGGCCGAATAGATGCACCGGGGTAATCCCCTGCCGGCGCAGAAACCTAACCTTCTTCCCCAGAACCTTACGTTTACTAGCTAAAAGTTCCATTTATTCCACCTTCCCGACAGGATTTAAACTAACCTATATTATAGCAGATTTTCCTTCTCGGCACTTTCCTTACTCTTTCCATCGTTCGGACTGGGGATAGAGTTGCCGAAGTAGACCTTGGTGTGAGGCCAGGGGATCTCTATGCCCTCATCGTCAAAAGCCTTCTTGAGGCGCAACCTCAATTCCCCCATCACTGACCACTTGTCGTGGGGCTTAACATCACCTAAAATCTTTATCTCTATCCCGGAGTCACCAAGGTTATCTACCCTCAGTACCTGAGGAGGGGTTTTAATACGGTCACGCCAGTTCTCATCGTTAGCTAGTTCCTTTCCTACCCTGTTTATCACCCTTATGGCATGGTCTAAGTCGGTATGGTAGGCTACCGGGACATTGAGATTAACCCTGGAAAAGTGTCTGGTGAGGTTGCTGGCAATCCTAATCTCGCCATTGGGTATATGGTGGACGATACCATCAAGGTCGCGGAGCACCGTCCTCCGCAGGTTTATTTCTTCTACCTCCCCGGTGATATCCGCCAACCGTGCCACATCTCCTACCCGGTACTGGTTTTCCCAGATGATGAAGATGCCAGCAATAAGGTCTCTTATCAGGTACTGAGCGCCGAAGCCGACGGCAATGCCGGCTATACCGAAGCCAGCCAGCACCGGCGCAATCTGTATGTTCAACTCAGACAGAATCATCAATATGATAACGATGACGATGAAAATCTGTCCTGCCCATTGAAGAACTCCGACAAGGGTAGCCGTCCTTTTCTCAACTCCACGCTCGCTTTCGCCCTTGGTTCTGACCATGGTGTGGCGCACCAGTGGTGGTAACAATTTTTTCAAAGCGAACCATAGTCCGGCTCCCATAGCCAGGATGATAAGAATGCGGGTGCCATGTTGCAAAAACCAATCTGTTAGTGGGGCCCAATTAACCATTTTATGCCTCCCAGACTTAGATTCAGCTAGATTATATCAAAATAATGCTTTCTCCGGCTCTTTTAGCTCTTTTTATGTAACCCCGGATAATTCATCTGAGAGGAGTTTCTCTCCCCACTGGCATTACTTGTCGGTAGCGTGGTAGTATTGTCCATTGAAAGGAGGGAGTCAATATGGCAAAGTGGCTGATAATGGTGGAGACCAACTGCACTGATGCGTCGCGGGAAGCAGAGTTTAATGAGTGGTATGATAAGATTCATCTGCCCGATGTGCTGGAGACCCCCGGCTTCATCCGGGCGACTCGGTATGAGAACACTCAGCCTTCGGAGGGAAGGGCTAAATTCCTTGCCTTATACGAAGTAGAGACCGACGACATTGAAAAGTTAAAGAAAGCCAACAGCGAGAATATGGCTAGGAAGAGAGCCGCCGGACGGTTCAGCGACCTGCTGGTGGTAGCAGGAAGCGGTTTCTATAAACAGATTAGCTCGGTATCAAGGCGAAAGAAATAAAGAAGGAGATACGTCTTTGGCAGTCTTTTTCTGTGCTGACCCTTGTTTTCTGCCTTCATACCCTTAACTATACTCCCGGGTAAGAGTATCAACCTTCTCAAAGAATTGCTTTAGTGTCCAGTTCTTGTGCTGGACAGCCTTTGAGGGGCAGGTAACAGCACAGGCTCCACAGCCCTTACAGAGCGCCTCGTTGACCCGGGCAACCTTTCTTTTTTCATCTATCTCTAT